>JBKJXQ010000107.1:0-6128 GCA_046716235.1 Chitinophagaceae bacterium | reverse complement strand
GATGGAAGCATTGCCGGGCCAAAAATCCTGGAACACATGGTGGACACGGTTTTGCAGTTCGAAGGGGACCGTCATTATGCCTATAGAATTTTAAGAACATTAAAGAATCGTTTTGGCAGTACTTCCGAATTAGGTATTTATGAAATGACGAATGAAGGCATGCGGGGTGTGTTGAATCCGAGTGAGATATTGATTACTCAAAAAGAAGATCAGCTTAGTGGAATTGCCATTGCAGCCACTATAGAAGGTATGCGGCCTTTATTAATTGAAGTGCAGGCATTGGTTACACAATCTGTTTATGGAACACCGCAGCGAACGGTAAGTGGTTTTGATTTACGCCGTTTACAATTACTATTAGCAGTATTAGAAAAAAGGGGGGGCTTTCACTTTGGAATGAAAGATGTTTTTTTGAATATAGCCGGTGGTATAAAAGTAGAAGATCCATCTATTGATCTGGCTGTTCTTTGTTCTTTACTTTCATCGTATGAAGACGTTCCTTTGACGCAACATATTTGTTTTGCCGGTGAAGTTGGTTTAAGCGGTGAGATAAGAGCCGTCAACCGGATAGACCAAAGAATTGCAGAAGCAGAAAAATTAGGTTTTGAAAAAATCATTGTTTCCAAATACAATCAAAAAGGATTATCCAAACAAAAATTTGGTATTGAAGTAGTGATGATGGGAAGAGTAGAGGAGGTTTATAAATATCTTTTTTAGACGATCGTGGAAAGCTGACAGCTGATAATTTTTCTAATTGTAAATCATGGTTAAACTAAAAGAAATAAAAGATTCTTTTCTTCACTTATTGTTTCCGCATGTTTGTACAGGATGTGGAAATGATATTCTGAATGAAGAAACTATGTTGTGTATGCGGTGTATAGATGCCATGCCGGAAACAAATTTTGATATTCATCCCAATAACCCGGTAGAAAAATTATTTTGGGGGAGGCTGCCGCTCATCAGCGCCACTGCACAATTCTATTTTACTAAGGAATCATTGATGCAGCACCTGATGCACCAGTTTAAATACAAATCCAATAAAGAACTGGGATTGCAACTGGGCAAAATGATGGGTGAACAGCTTAAGCAATCGGGACGTTTTGCCGTGGATGCCCTTATCCCGCTGCCGCTGTTTCCGGCCAAAGAGAAAAGAAGGGGATACAACCAGGCTACCCTTTTATGCGAAGGCATGGCGGAAAGTATGGGCATTCCGGTATTAAATAATGTAATTATTCGTCCGCAGCATACAGAAACACAAACCAAAAAGGGAAGAATAGAACGATGGAAAAATATGGAAGGAAAATTTATTCTTTCAGCCCCGGATGCTATTCGTAATAAACATTTACTGCTGGTAGATGATGTGGTAACGACAGGTGCAACTTTTGAAGCTTGCGGGAATGAATTACTGAAAGCAGAAAATGTACAGTTAAGTTTGGCAAGCCTGTGTGTAGCATCGAGATAAGCTTAGAGATATACTTCGGCAAGCTCAGCAGAGAAAAAGAATCGTTGCTGATTTAATGCATTTTTAACAGGTACGTTAAAATTTTGTAGCCTTGTATTTCTCTTTCTCTCTTTTTCTCCTTTGACCTCTTAGCCCATTGTATTTTTTCTCTTTCAACTCTTAGCTTTACTTTTGACATTAATGAAGACCCCCGGAATACTTACCATATCCTTATTGCTACTTTTTTTTTCCTGTAAGAAAGATTCATTTATCACTTCTGCGGATGCAAGAGTTACCATTAGTGCCGACACACTTAAATTTGATACCGTCTTTGTAACCACCGGTTCTACCTACAAAACATTTATTATTAAAAATGAAAACGATCAAAAAATCCGCCTCACCTCAATAAAACTTTTTGGGGGAGCTACTTCTGTGTATAAAATAAATGTAGATGGTATTTCAGGCACTCAATTTAATGACATCGAAATAGAATCCAACGATAGTTTGTTTGTTTTTGCACAGGTAAATATTAATCCCAATGCGGCTAATCTTCCTTTTATACTAAGAGATAGCATTGAAATAAATTATAATGGTAAAAGAAAATTAGTACAATTAGAAGCATTTGGTCAAAATGCTCATTTCTTGAGAAACAAAATCATAGCGGCCAATGAAACATGGAATAATGATTTGCCCTACGTAATACTTGGTTCGCTGCTGATTAATGCCAATCAAACGCTTACTATCAACAAAGGCTGCCGCATTTATATACATGCCGATGCAACCATTATGGTGGATGGCACTTTACATGTAAACGGATTAAAAGATACAATTGACCGGGTTTATTTTCGTGGTGACAGACTTGACGAACCTTATAAAGATTATCCTGCCAGCTGGCCGGGAATATTTTTCAGAACATCGGCAAAAGATAATATTTTTAATTACGCAGTTATTAAAAATGCTTACCAGGCCATTGCTCTTCAGGATCCATCATCAAATGCCAATCCAAAACTCAGCCTTAACGAATGTGTAATTGACAATGCGTATGATGCTGGCATCATTTCACTTAATTCAAGTATAAGGGCCAGAAATTGTTTGATCAGCAATTGTGGTAAAAATCTTTTTTTGGTAAAAGGGGGTGATTACCAATTTACACATTGTACTGTAGTTACCTATGGCAGCAATTTTATTAATCATAAAGATCCGGTGCTTACCGTTTCAGATTTTGCTAATAATAGTACAGCCATGCTAAATGCTGTTTTCCGTAATTGTATTTTTTGGGGAGAAAACGGAATTGTAGATGATGAAGTAGTGGTAATAAAAAAAGGCAGTACTATTTTTAATGTAAACTTTGATTATAACCTCTGGAAAGTAAAGACAACCCCTGTTAACATTATCAGTAATCAGGTAATTAATAACCTGCCGCCACAGTTTGACAGTGTAAGTACTTTCAAAAATTATTACAATTTCAGGCTGCAGGCCAGTTCTCCTGCGATTAATAAAGGTGTAAATGCCGGTATTAGTATTGATTTGGATGGGAAAAACAGGCCGGTAGGGTTACCAGATCTTGGGTGTTTTGAGAAGCAGTGACAGAATGACCAACCTTCTAAATCTTCCCGGTCCACTTAAATATTATTTCGCAAAAATCTAACATAACTACAAATTGTGGCAAACTTTTAGTGCTTAGCTTTGTTTAATCAATCACAAAATATAAAGACATGAAAACATTTCTGATGACGTTGATTCTTTCTGCTACCTTAACCGGGAGTTCTATTTACGATTTTAAAGTATCGGGGCTTGATGGAACCGACATTGATCTGTCCATATATAAAGGCAAAAAGATACTAATTGTGAATACCGCCTCTGCCTGTGGATTAACCCCGCAATATGAAGGGTTGGAAAAATTATATAGTCAGTATAAGAACAAATTAGTAATTGTAGGCTTTCCGGCCAATAATTTTAACGGACAAGAGTCGGGCAGTAATCAAGAAATAAAGGAGTTCTGTAAAAAAAATTATGGCGTTTCTTTTCCTATGGCAGAAAAAATTTCTGTAAAAGGTGATGACATGCACCCTTTATATAAATATTTAAAGGAGCAAGCTAATGCCAAAGGTTTTGCTGACCCTGTTACGTGGAATTTTGGTAAGTTTTTAATAAATGAAAAAGGAGAACTTGTAGCTACTTTCAGTCCTAAGACTTTACCTATGAGTGAAGAAGTTTTGAAGTGGTTGAATTAATAGTTTACTGTTTGTTGGATTAAAAAAATTTATAATAAAAGGTGATGCTGAAATTTCAGCATCACCTTTTTAGTTGCAGATACTTTATTTTCGCCGTCCATGCAATTTGTCGACATTATAGGTCAACAGGAAATAAAGCAACAACTGACGGAACTGGTACAGCATAACCGCCTCAGTCATGCCCTGTTGTTTTTGGGTAAAGAAGGAACTGGTTCATTATCGCTTGCATTAGCATTTGCACAATATATTGTTTGCAGCCCCCAAACCCCCGCAGGCGGCTTAGGGCCGTCTTTGTTTGGAGGGCCCGGACCTGTTTCAAAAATAATTGAACCAAAAACTGATAGCTGTGCTATTTGCCCTGCTTGCTTAAAGGCCGCACAATTTGTACATCCTGACATTCATTTTTCTTACCCCACTGTTACGAAAAAAGCGGGAGAAAAACCTACTGCTAAAGATTTTATTACTGAGTGGAGAGAGTTTGTAAAACTAAATCCTTACGGAAATTTATTTGACTGGATAGAACAGATTAAAGAAAAAGAAAATAGCCAGGGGAAAATTACAGCAGAAGAATGTAATGATATTATCCGCAAATTGAGTTTGAAGAGTTTTGAGAGTGAGTATAAAATTCTCATCATGTGGATGCCGGAAATGCTGGGCACCGAAGGAAACAAATTATTGAAGCTGATAGAAGAGCCGCCACCAAATACTTTATTTATACTGGTAGCAGAAAATGAAGCACAGGTATTGCAAACTATAGTGAGCCGTTGCCAGCTCATTAAAATACCTGCACTTACTACCATAGAAATTGAAGAAGCACTTATCAATCGTAATAAAACGGAATTACCAATAGCAAGACAGGTAGCCAGTGTAAGTGAAGGCAATTACCGGGAGGCATTGCAATTAGTGCAACATGCGGAGGAAGACTGGCAAGCTCTGCTCCGGGAATGGCTGAATGCTATTTTAAAAACCGGGCCAATGGCCCAAACAAAATGGGTAGAAGAAATAAGCCGTTTGGGACGGGAAAAGCAAAAACAGTTTCTTCGCTACTTTAACCATCTGCTGGAGCAAGCTATTCATCTGCGGATAATGGCCCCCCTAAATCCTCCACAAGGGAGGGCTTTGGACTC
Source organism: Chitinophagaceae bacterium (assembly GCA_046716235.1). Lineage (GTDB taxonomy): Bacteria > Bacteroidota > Bacteroidia > Chitinophagales > Chitinophagaceae > JJ008. The sequence continues at coordinate 1,329 of JBKJXQ010000107.1, read as the reverse complement.
CGGCAATCAAAGTATTTCCTATAATATCACAGATAAAGAGAAGGATTTTGCCGAAAGGCTTAATAAAATAGCCGGAATAGAGCAGCAGCAGGCTATTATAGAAGAGCTGGACAGGGCCAGCTATTATATAGAAAGGAATGCCCATGGCAAAATGCTGTTTCATGCCCTTACTATTAAACTCTATCATATTATACAGGATAAAGTTGTTTTTGTGTGAAGGGATTCTATTGGTATGCCCACCCTTTAAAGGTTGGCAACCTATAATTGACAGAAAATTGTATTTTTGATTTGTGAGGGTAAAGCGAAAAAGAAAGGTGAGAGGGTTTAGCTGATTTTGAACTTGTTGAATTATTATTTGTGTCCACTACTACTTCTACATATAGTATTACTGTTCAGAAGCACTCAGATTTGCTGAGTAGCGAACAGAACGTACAAGAGTGCGACGCAACGGAAGCTAAATAATAATTCTAAAGCCGGGTTCATTATCTCCCTCATTTATTATTAACCATTATTAATTCTACTTAATAAAATGAGTTGTACAAGTTGCAGTACCGCAAGTAACGGTAAACCGGGAGGTTGTAAGAGTAACGGCGGATGCAGTACCGGCGGATGTAACCGTATGAACACCCATGACTGGCTGCGCAACTTGCCCGTGAGTGATGTGGCCAGTGCCTGTAAAGTAATTGAAGTGAGTTTTAACCAGGGGACCCGCAAAGATTTTTTTCGTAACCCGACTTTACAACCGTTTGAAAAAGGTGATCTGATTGCTGTGGAAGGGGTAAGTGGTTTTGATGTGGGTGAAATATCGCTGACTGGAGAGATTGTACGTCTTCAGATGAAAAAACGTGGCGTAAAGGAAGATAACCCGGAAATGAAAAAAGTATTGCGGGTAGCCAGCGACCGGGATATAGATCTTTTAAAACAAAATAAAGCAAGAGAACCGGAAGCCGTGATCCGCAGCCGGGCCATAGCGAGGCAACTAAAACTGGATATGAAAATAAGCCAGGTAGAGATGCAAGCCGATGGACGAAAAGCGACTTTCTTTTATATAGCTGATGGAAGGGTGGATTTCCGTGAATTGATTAAAATATATGCAGCTGAGTTTAAAGTGAAAGTTGAAATGCGGCAGATTGGTGCAAGACAGGAAGCGGGTAAAGTAGGTGGTATTGGTAGTTGTGGCCGTGAACTTTGCTGCAGTACCTGGTTAACAGATTTTAAATCGGTAAATACAGCCGCAGCCCGTTATCAAAATCTTTCAATCAATCAAACAAAACTAAGCGGACAATGTGGCCGGTTGAAATGTTGTTTGAATTATGAACTGGATACTTA
>JBKJXQ010000106.1:0-7265 GCA_046716235.1 Chitinophagaceae bacterium | reverse complement strand
TATCATTTGAAAATGATATTGCGTCCCTACCAGGTGGCCGGTTATCAATGGCTTAATTACCTGAAGGATATTAAATGGGGTGGCATACTTGCCGATGATATGGGTCTTGGTAAAACAGTTCAGGCCTTATCATTCCTGGAATATTTTAAAAAAGATATTGGTAAAATAAAAGCATTGGTAGTGTGTCCCACAACGCTTATTTACAACTGGGAAAACGAGATAAAAAAATTCACCCCGTCTTTAACTTATAAAATTCATCATGGAAGTATAAGAACAAGAGTTAAAGAAGAACTGACAGATCATGATGTTACCATCACTACTTATGGTACGTTGCGAAGTGATATTAAATTGCTGATGAGTGTAGATATTGATTATGTAATACTTGATGAAAGCCAGGCTATTAAAAATCCATCGAGCAAAGTAACCAAGGCTGCCTGCCTGCTGAATGCAAAACACCGCCTGTGCATGAGTGGTACGCCTTTACAGAATAATACGTTTGACATTTTTGCACAAATGAATTTTTTAAATCCCGGTATGCTCGGTACGATGGAATTTTTCCGGCAGGAATTTTCTATACCTATTGATAAATTTGGTGACCGTGACAGAAAAGACCATCTCAGGAAATTATTATTCCCTTTTATACTTCGCCGCACAAAAGAACAGGTAGCTAAAGATTTACCGGAGAAACAGGAGATGATATTGTTTTGCGAAATGGAAGATGAACAAAGAAATATTTATGATGCGTATCGCAATGATTTTCGCAACCAGATATTGGGTACTATAGAAACACAGGGCATACAGAAATCACAACTTACCATCCTGCAGGGATTGATGAAGCTGCGGCAGATTTGTGATTCTCCGGCTATATTGAATGAACAGGAAAAATTTGAAAACCATTCCATCAAACTGGATGAGCTTTCAAGAGAAATAACAGAAAACATCGGCAATCACAAAGCATTAATCTTTTCGCAGTTTTTGGGTATGCTGGCACTCATCAAAGCCAAGCTGAATGAGCTGGGTGTTAAATATGAATATTTTGATGGCAGTACTTCTGCACCCGACAGGGAAAAAGCCATTCAAAGTTTTCAGAGAGACGATGAAGTAAGGGTGTTTTTAATTTCATTAAAAGCAGGTGGTGTGGGATTAAACCTTACTGCTGCCGATTATGTATATATTGTTGATCCCTGGTGGAACCCGGCGGTAGAGCAACAGGCCATTGACCGCACCCATCGTATCGGGCAAACGAAAAACATATTTGCCTACCGGATGATTTGTAAGGATACTATTGAAGATAAAATATTACAGCTGCAGGAAAAGAAAAAGGCTTTGGCAAAAGATATTATTTCTGATGACACTTCGTTTGTAAAAACACTGACGAGAGAGGATGTGGAGTATTTATTTAGTTAACTTTTTTTGTACTATATTTTTATTTTCCTGCTGAATGTCGGAATTAAAATAGGTTAATGATCAGTAATGAATGGCAGGGTTGATTATGCAATTCTTTTCCTAACTTTCCTTTATTATGAATGTAAAGCTGCAACCAGAAAAGTATTTAAAGTACCTGTATCCGCCCAATATTTTTGCTATCCGGCGTACCAAAGAAATTCTGTCGGCCAATCCGACAATTATGCCACACCGGGAAGAAGCAAAAGAAGTGATTGTTTCAGTGTACGATTACAATGCAGATTCTTTAGAAGAAAAGAAACTGGATAGTGTAGGCGATTGCTTTTTATATAAAAATAGTGGCCGCACCACCTGGATAAATATTGATGGTCTTCGTAAAGCCGAAGTGGAGGCGGTTTGCAATCACTTCAATATTCACTCATTGGTAATAGAAGATATTTTAAGCATTAATCAACGGCCTAAGCTGGACGAAGCAGACAACAGTCTTTTCTGTTTGCTAAACATGCTGTACTATATGAAACAAAACATTCAGTAGAACAGGAGCAGATAAGTATTCTTCTGGCAAAAGATGTAGTGATTACTTTTCAGGAAGATGCCCACCGGGATGTATTTACTTTATTGCGGGAAAGATTAAAAACAGCTAACAGTAAAATACGACAACGTTCGGCTGATTACTTATGTTATACATTGCTTGATCTTATTGTTGACCACTATTTTGTGGTAATGGAAAAGCTGGGCGAACGAATAGAGCAGGTGGAAGATATTGTTACAAGGGGTGCAGACTCCAATGCTCTTGCACATATTACCCAGTTGCGTAAAGAGCTTATCATATTAAAAAGAAATTTTTCACCGGTAAGGGAAGTCATTAACGGATTTTTACGCAGCGACAGCGAATTGCTCGAAGACAGGCATACAAAATATTATAAAGATGTGTATGATCATATTATACAAGCAACGGAGCTTAGCGAAAACTATCGTGATATTATTGTGAGTATGCAGGATTTGCATGTAAATAATATGAACCTGCGGATGAATGAAGTGATGAAAGTGATGGCCATTGTTACCTGTGTGCTGGCACCAGCAACTGTTATTGGTGGTATTTTTGGAATGAACTTCGATATTATTCCCGGCGCCCATCACAACTTAGGGTTTTATATGGCGGTGGGTGTGATGCTCCTCATTCCACTTATTATGATATATATATTCTGGCGGCGGGGATGGTTTAAAAAAAGTTAATAGACGTCTATCCTTTTTTATCTTTTCTTGTACACCGGTACAGTACTACAAGGTTCACCATACATAATACTTTTGGCAACAGGGCGAAGCAGTTTGGTAATTTCCATATAAACAAAATCGCCGATTGGTGTTTCACCACAGCCTTTTATTACCACCCGTTTGTCGGCATACTCATTTACATTAATCGCCGAAAGGTTTTTTAGAAATAATTTTTTATGCAGTTCTTTTTCATCGCCCAATACTATTTCATTGGCTACGGGCTGCAGGTAGGTGGCCACCAGCATCCATGCCCATACCGGGATGATTGCATCTGCTGAACATGTAAGAGCTATATTTTTATTATTGTAAACAGACCAGTCAATATTTTTCAGGGCTTCCCGGAAATCTTTTTCTTTTAAAATAAGTCCCATAAATAAATAGTCTTTCATATCAAACACAGCCGTTTCACCTTTGGGATACCAGTTTTCCAAATCAACAGAAATTAATCCACTTTCTGCTACCTTATTTATAAATGGATCACTCATTCGTTTTATTAGTATGCATGTAAAAATAACAAATTACCCCGCTGTCTTGTTTGCGACATCCGCAAAACAAAAACCCCTTCCCGTTTTAGCGGAAAGGGGCATCGGTTAGTTTTGGTTCTCCCTTAAATGCTTGCGGGGAGATAACTATTTAATACCTCTCGGCTCTTTTATCTTTTATGGTAGCTGCTTTACGCAGTGCATTCAATGGATTGTTAGCAGGGTTTTGTTTTGCCTGCTGGTATAGCATTTTACGCTGATCTGCTACATTTCCGTCTGTAACAGGTGTTGCAGAAACATTATCTACCCGGATAATGTAAATTCCGTTGATACCATCTAACATTTCAGTAACTACTTTTCCTTTGTTAGCCGGATTAAAGGCAGCTCCGGTTACTTTAGGCTCGTAACCAAGTGCCGAAGTTGTTTTTGAATTCATTCGTATGCTATCTATCACTTCCACCTGTCTGCCACCCAATGCTGTCGCTGCGGCTTCCAGTGTAGTTATTGTTCCTATTTTCTTTTTCAGCAACTCTGCTTTCTTTTTGTTACGCAACAGCGGCTCTACGGATAGTCTTGCAGCAGCAACACTTTTAGTTCCTTCCGATAATACTTCAGTAACTACTGCAACCACATAATCGCTGCCTACTCTTTCAGGCTTCAGTACTTCGCCACGTTTGGCACTGTAAATATTTTTTACAAATGTTCTTGATACCAGACCCTGCACTTGCGGATCATTCGGTCCAATGTTTGTTCCCAATCCTTTTATCATTCCCTGGGACTTCAATGTTTTTTCAAAATTGTCGTCAAATGATTTCAGGTCTTTGCTGTCACCAGCAAACTGGTTGGCTTTGTTTAGTGCAGCATTATCTGTTTCCTGGCTGGCCACAATATCTGTTGGCAGGTAGGCTATTTTATACGCCGGGTCACTTCCTTTTTGAGAAAGTATTTCAATATAATGATATCCGAATTCTGTTTTTGCCACCCCTTTTGTTCCTACGGGGTTTAGAAAAATAAAATCATTGAACGGCGCCACCATTTTTCCGGAAGGTACATTTTCATATATCCCGCCTTTGTCTTTGCTTCCCGGATCTTCTGAAAGTTTGGCGCAAACAGAATCAAAGTTTGATCCGTTTCTGATGGCTGTTTGTATACTGTCAATTAATTTTTTTGCTACTATGCTATCTCTTATGGGAAACATCTGGCCGCTTTGCGGATCTTGCTGCATAGTAGCAATAAGTATATGCCGGACCTTTACGGTATCGGGCATTTGCCTTGCTCCCAGCATTTTTGCCACCACATAACTTGGCCCATCTAAATACGGACCGTAAGTATGGCCAACCGGAGTTCTGAAAATAGAATCTTTAGCTGCTATCTGTATTGTTTTGCCACTGATATAGCCGTTATAAAATCCGGTTGCTCCTTCACTTGCCAATAACTGATCAATATCTTTTGTACTATCAAGTGCTGCTTTAAATGTTTGTGCCCTGTTTCTTGCTTCTGTACTATCAGCTGCACTTGGTGATGCGTTGAAGGAAACATAACTAATACTGCGGCTTTCCTCCTGCTTAAATTCGTCTTTGTGTTTGCTTATATAATCTGCAATTTCTTTATTTTCTATTTTAACAGCACTATCGGCAATGCTGCTATAAGGTTCTCTTACAAAAGATATTTTTGCTAACTGGCTGTTATCAGCATTTTGTTTTTCTATAATCCACCGGGGAACATTGCTGCTGTTGGTCAGCATGGAGTTATATTTTTCCGACTTCCTTTGTTGCTCCAGCTGATCGATGTAGTTGCTGAATTGCTCTTTTTGTGCAGCTGGTGTGTTTTTATCTTTAAGCATCTGGTCGATAGACTGCTTGGCTTTAATGGGATTGTATTGTCCGGTGGCTTCGTCGGAAAATTGTCTTTTCAAATCGTCGGGTGCATTGGGGCCGTATAATATATCGCCCAGTTCTTTTTTAGTAATCTTCATTCCCATCTTATCAAACTCGCTGTTTAATAACACCTGGCTTATTTCCTGGTTCCAGGCTTGATCAACAGCCTGCTGAGTGGTAGAAGGGCCTTGCGGATAACCCTGCTGCTTCATATTAGCCTCTGTTTGGTCAACACTTTTTTGAAAGTCTTCGAGGTTTATTTTCTTACCATTAATACTACCAATAGTAGTACCTGATGTGCCGGGGCCGCTACTACGGTTTTTGCCGGCAACATAATCCGTTAAAATAAATCCAAGCAGGGCTAAAGCAATTAATACAACAGAAACTTTTGCACCCTTCTCCCTGATAGTTTGAATAATAGACATAATATATTTATCTGTTTAAAAAGGATGGCAAAAATAGGGTTTTTGGGGAAAAGAAGTGAGTAATTGGAGGTTTAGTTTGATAGTAAAGGACTCTTAAGGAAGCCTCTAAACAAGCTTTTTTGTAGATGGTTATATTAATTGTCTGGTCTATCATTTAAGCCGCTTGCCGTAACTTGACGTTTTTGAAACAATGAACCACCTCCTGCATACCTATACAACTGGCAACTGGGTTTTAATTTTACTGGCTGCATTTATTATTGGTCTTTCTAAGGCGGGGCTGAAGGGGATTGATATGCTTAGTGTAACCCTTATGGCATTGGTATTTGGCGGAAAAACTTCTACGGGTATTGTATTGCCTTTATTATGTGTGGCAGATATAGCCGCTGTTATGTATTATCACCGTCATGCACAATGGAAATATTTTTGGAAGCTGTTACCATGGATGGCTATTGGTATTTTAATTGGTGTGTACACGGGAAAAGATTTAAATGAAGCTGTATTCCGTAAAATAATGGCACTGATAATAATCATAACTGCCATCATAATGGTAATAATGGAGCCGCGCAAAAGGGATAAAATACCTACGCATAAATTATTTGTGGCAGGCACCGGGCTGGTATCCGGCTTTACCACCATGCTGGGAAATCTGGCGGGAGCTTTTTCCAATATTTATTTCCTGGCCATGCGATTACCCAAAAATGATTTTATTGGCACAGCCGCCTGGGTATTTTTAGTTATCAATCTTTTTAAATTTCCTTTCCAGGTATGGTATTGGAAAAATATTACAACAGAAAGCTTACAAACAGACTTACTATTGTTACCAGCATTGATATTGGGATTTTGGGCAGGATTAAAAATTGTTGCCCGCATAAAAGATGATAACTATCGCAAAGTAGTAATCGTACTTACCTTGATTGGGGCAATATTTATTTTTATGAAGAAATGAAAATCTTATCAACCTGTTGTTAATTATAAAGAGTACATCAATCACTTATGTCACCACACCGGTATTTTATTCTCAACAAACCTTACAATATGGTTTCTCAATTTCTAAGTACTCATGCTGTAAGGATGCTGGCTGATTTGGATTATAATTTTCCGCATGCTAATCATGCCGTAGGACGGTTGGATAATCTTTCCGAAGGATTATTGATTTTAACGACAAATAAAAAAATAACCCGTTTATTATTTGAAGCAAAAAAGCCACATAAAAGAACCTACCTCGTACTCGTCAATCATTTGGTAACAGAAGAAAGTTTACAGACGTTAAGAAGCGGCATATCCTTTCGGATAAGAGGGGGCAATTATTATGTATCAAACCCCTGCGAAGCAGATATTATTATGCAACCGGAAATTTCATTTACTTCCCCTTATATCATGACGGAAAATATCCCCTATACCTGGTTGCGTATCAGCCTTACCGAAGGTAAATATCATCAGGTGCGAAAAATGGTGGCTGCTATCCATCATCGTTGCAAACGATTAATCCGTGTAAGTATTGAAGATTTGACATTAGGTGATTTACAGCCTGGATGTATTAAAGAAATAGCCGAAAAAGATTTTTTTGAGCAACTCAAAATTAAAGATGGACCTATCACATGCTGAAAAAGATTGATTTGCGAAAAAACTTCTTGTAATAGCCCCTCTTAATTTTTTTTAAGGCGGATACTAATTCATAAAAGATGCTTGGCCATCATGGAAATAATTTGTTAAAACATAGTACAGGTAAGGCTTTCAGGCTAACTGTTACTTCTTTACCATACCGAAAAGAAGATAAGTTTGATTAGAATATTGTGTAGCGG
>JBKJXQ010000105.1:0-8837 GCA_046716235.1 Chitinophagaceae bacterium | reverse complement strand
GTTTGTTTGTATTGTTACAGTGCCATTGTAAAACCGGGTACGTTCATAAATATTTGAAAGACCGATACCACGGTGTGTTTGAGCAGAATCGAAGCCTATTCCATTGTCTTTTATGATGAGCCGTATTTCCCGATCATCACTTTGCAGGTAAATATCAACCAGCGTCGCCTGGCTATGTTTTAATATATTCTTTAGTTGCTCTTGTATTATCCTGAAAAGAGTTACCTTTTTGCCGGGAGTAAGAAGATCGTTTTCATGGTCATGTATAAATTTTATTTTCACCCGGGTAGATAAATGAGTATCCGATATTAGTGTTTCAATACTTGGCAAAAGACCTTTGTTGTTAAGCTGCGGAACCACCAACTCGTTAGATAACTTTCTTATTTCTTCTATGGCCATCGAAATATACTCTAGGCTTTTCCCTTTCGCTTGTTTTTCTTCTTTGCTTGCCGGGTGAAGCATATCAGCAAATAACCGGGTAGAGGAAAGTAGTTGGTTCACATTATCATGCAGCTCATATCCAATCCTGGTTCTTTCTCTTTCCTGCACATGTATCACCATCTCAGAAATCTCTTTTTGACGTTGCAGTTTTTCTTCCATCAATTTGTCTTCGAGTTGTTTCAGATTGCTTACATCCTGTAATGAGCCTATCATTTTAACAGGCAATCCGTTTTCATAAACAATGTATCCCTTATCCTGCATGTATTTATAATTACCATCCGCACATTTAAACCGGTATTCATCCTGCCATGATTGCAAATTTTTATCAGTGCTGTCTTTTACTTTATCGCTTACCCGGTTACGATCTTCCGGATGTATACGACGCAGCCACCAGGACAAACCTCTCGGGTCATCCATTTGGTAACCAATAATATCCATCAGTGCATCATTGCGAAATATAGTACCTGTTTGCATATCCCATTCCCAGATAGCATCCGAAGTTGCCCTTGACAGCAACAAAAGCCTGTCATTTGTTTCCCTGAGTTTTTTCTCTGTTCTATATTTATCTGCCATGTTTACTGCATGGCCACCCACTAATTTTTTTCCGGAGGATTCCGGAATCGGAAATATATTGATGTGAAAAACAAAATCGGTTCCATCTGCCCATTTTACTTTTTCAATAAATTCTGAAGCAATGCCTGTTTCAAAAACCTGTACATGTTTTTCATAAAGGGCATTAGCTACCGCAAGCGGAATGGTATCGCCAATTTTTTTATTCAGTGATGTTTTCTCATCCAATCTGAAATACCGGTAAAATGCATGACTGGCAAATACAAGATTTGAATCTTCATCTACAACCCAGGCCATATTTGGCGTTTGATCCATAAAGGAATTGAAAAAGGCTTTTCTTTCTCTTAATTCCCCGATCATTTTTTTTTCAGTTGTTAAATCCACAATATTGGTAACAACAGAATATGCAGATGTTTCATTATCCTCAAATAATGGTTGTGAAGTAAAATGCATCCATTTCATTCCTCCATTTCCGAGTTTAATCATTACGACTTGTGATTGTGCCTGCCCTGTTGCAAGGGCTGACATAAAAGTGGTTTTTTCAAATGGTAACGGAATGCCATCTTCTGTAGTTATGTTCCAGGTTGTATTCCACAGATATTTAATATCCTTAAGCTGGTATAATCTTTCCAGTGTGCTATTAAATATTTCAGCCAATTTCTGGTTCACTGATATAAGTTCTCCATTTTTATCCTGAAAAAGTATCCCCGCATTCACACCTTCTACAATCAGTTGGTAATTTTTTTCTCCAAGTTTATTAAACTGCTGCAGTCGTGTGTCATCAAGTATTTTATGACCAAGGCATAAATATGTTTTATTGCCGTTATTACAGAGAGGATTTACCTGCCACTTCATTGGATGATAGTGGCCGTTTTTCAGGTATATCTCCATTGAGCCGGGAGCATTACTTTGTTCGGAGTTGCTAATAACTGTTTTAAAGTCTGTAAGATTTCCAGGATGAAGAAGGTCGAAAAAATTGGTTTTATCTGTTCTTGGATTTTTTAAATGAAGTGTTTTTATCATGTTGGCATTGGCACAAATAATACTTCCTTCTTCATCAATCAGTGATAAAAATATATTCTTATGCTGCTCATAAGTTCCGATGATAGATTTTAATGTTGTCCACGATTTTTTCATGCTTCACTATCTTTTGATAATTGGTTGAATATTGGATATTTCTAAACAGAGCATCGTTCCCGGATTAATCCTGGTACCTGGGCAAAATCGTTTGACTTGTCGAGAAAATGTTTGGCCCCCAATTCATAACATTGTTCCCGGTAATAATCATCTGCATGGTTGGTAATCATTATCACTTCACAATTTGCAGCATTTTTCTTGATCAATCGCAACAGATCAATTCCATTTTTTCCGGGAAGGTTAATATCAAGTAACACAATATCCGGGGCTACTTCTGCAAGCATTCTCCGGGCTTCATCATAGTCTGATGCAATATGGATATCGCTGGTATTGCCGGCTTCCTTAAGTAGCTCAATCATTCTATCTACAAAATTCTGGTTATCGTCTACTATTAATATTACCTCTTGCTTTTTCATCGTATATCGGTATTATATAAGATAATACAAAGAAACAGGTGCCCTTTTTAAAAATCTGTACTAAAAAGCCTGATAAAAGCGTAGTCGCACTTCTACAAAAGCGTAATGTTTTTTGTTTCAGAGCAGGTTGTGTTCAATTGCGTAGCGGGTAAGTTCAGCATTATTCCGCAAATTCATTTTCTCCATAATCCGTGAACGGTAGGTGCTAACGGTAGTAGAACTGAGCGACAATTGAAGAGCAATTTCGGAGATAGACTTGCCTGAAGCCAGTAATTTTAGAACATCAAACTCTCTGTCTGAAAGCATTTCATGCAAAATAACTTCAGCTTGTATATGAAATGAACCGGCGAGTTTTTCTGCTATACTTGGAGTTATAAATCTTTTTCCAAGTAGTACTGTTTCTACAGCCCTGATAAGATCCTCATGTATGGTTTCTTTTCCTAAGTAACCGGAGGCTCCGGCTTTTAATACCCTCAATGCATATTGATCTTCGGGATACATGCTCATTATAAGTACCGGAAGCCTGGGTGAAATTTGGTTAATCTGTTGCAGCCCGTCAATACCACTTCGTCCCGGCATGTTCATATCACAAATGACTACATCCCATTGCTGCCGCATTACTTCGGTAATAAGTGTTTCAACATCTCCGGCTTCTCCAATATCTGCAAAAGGATAGTGCTCCAGCAATAATTGCTTTATCCCTTTACGAACAATTGCATGATCATCGGCAATAAGAACTTTTAACATACAATAAAATTTTTAAACCAGTACTTCCGATGGGATGGTTACAACTACAATAGTGCCTTTTCCGGGTATGCCTGTTATTTCATAAGTTCCGCCAATCATTGAAGTTCGTTCTTTCATTCCTAAAATTCCCAATGTTCTTTTATTGGCTATTTTAACTTTATCAAACCCTTTGCCATCATCTTCAATTGATAATATTAAATTATTAGTACTCTGCAACAGACTGACTTTTAGTTTTTTGGCTTGAGAATGCCTGACGACATTGGTGAGTGATTCCTGAAATATTCTGAATAAACCGATTTTAACCTTATCCGATAAATTTATTTCTGCTTCCGGTGTCGTAAAACTTATTTTAATACCAGATCTTTTTTTAAATTCCTGCAATTGCCATTCCATGGCAGCAGTAAGTCCAAGATCATCCAGTAAACTGGGACGTAATTCTGATGAAATCCGTCGCACTGTTTTAACGGTTTCATCAAGCATATTCAGTAAATCATTCATTTTCTGTTTTACTATATCATCTGTTGGACCTATTCTATTGTTTATCCATGATACATCCATTTTTAAAACCGTAAGTTGCTGCCCCAGTTCATCATGTATTTCCCGGGCAATATGGGCCCTGTCTTCTTCCCTTACATTCTGAAGATGGCTTGTAAGTTTACGGATAGCTTTGTACGAATCATTTAACTCCTTCTCTGCTTTTTTTTCTATCCGATATATCTATACCTGTACCTAAAAGGCAAGGCCTGCCTTCAAAATCTACAAGAATGGCCTTAAAATAATAAGGTATTCTATCCCCATTTTTAAATATAAAATCTGCCTCTGCATCGCTTACTCCTTCTGAAAAAACTTTGGCTATTCTTTGTTCAATATATATTTTTTCTTCTCCTTCAAAAAATTGAGTTGGATGCAGGCCTGCAATTTCTTTTGCTGAATACCCGGTTACTACTTCGAGCTGCTTATTCCAGCGGATAAACTTTCCTTTTTCATCATATAAATAAAAAACCCCGGGCATACTATCAATTATATTGTCAGATAGTTCCTTCTCTTTTTCAATTTGTTTTTGCGCCTCTATTCTATCGGTCAAATCTCTTACCATTGAAAGAAAACGACCATCGGGTAATATTTTTGAATTTACCTCTGTAATAACCATCTGCCCGTCCTTTCTTCGCATTTTTCTTTGCTTAATAGTGGACAATCCCTTTTCAAGTAAATCATATTGCACCGGGTTTTTAAAAATCTCTTCATCCGTCAGTATATCAGGCAGCGACAGTTTCATCAGTTCATTGTAAGAATAACCGAGCAATTGCAAAGCGCTGTTGTTTACTTCAAGAATTTTTCCTTTTTTATCAAATAAAGCAATTGCATCAGCAGCTTGCTCCACCAAAGAATGATAACGGTTTTCACTTGCCTGCAATGCTTCATTGGCCCGGTTTCGTTCTACAGAAAATGCAATATTGTGGGCAATTGTTTGTGCAAATTGAATTTCATTTTCAGAAAAGTGATGCCTCTCATTGTAATAGATCATGCAGGTACCAATGAGTCTTTCCTGATAGATGAGGGGAATAAATGCAAGTGATACTATGCCTTCATTTAAAATAATATCCTGCAATAGTGGCAGGCTTTCATCCGTTGCAATATTTTCTATGAATATGGATACCGGATTTTTAGCATCCGCTCTCCAGGGTGAATGACCCTGAATAGCTTGTATATATACATCCGAAAGTCCTTTTGCTGCTTTGAACCGCATCACCCCTTCTGCATCAAAGAGGAGTATTGAACAGCGGTCTGCCACTAATCCACCTAACAAAGAATTGATAGCATGATCATAAATTTTTTCTACTTCTTTTTCCTGACCAAATTTTACTGAAAGATTATATAGTTGCTGTAGTTCATCAAACTGGCGTTGTTGATTAGCCTCGGCTTTTTTCCGTTCGGTAATATCCCTTCCAAAGGCTATTACTTTATTATCTGATAATAATTTTGCAGTTATTTCCATTTCAATAACGGAACTATCCTTTCTTTTAAATTGACGGTAAATAGTTATTGCATTGCCGGCGAGTATAGATTCGTGTTTGGATTGATCAACAATCATATCTCCAATAAGAAAATCCTGAATGGTTAATTTAGAAAACTCTTCGGGTGTATACCCAAAAAGGGAAACGGCACTGATATTTGAGCTATAAATGGTTCCGTCAAAAGAGTAAATCATAATGGCATCAGTTGCCTGCTCAATTAACGACCGGTAACGTTCTTCGCTTTGTTTTAGTTCTTCCCGTGTAAGAAACAAATCTGTAATGTCCGCCATTGAGCCGATCATACGGTAAGCTTTACCTTCCTCATCTCGTATGATATAACCTCTGTCAAGAAAATTGAGATAAGAACCATCAGATTTTGCGTACCTGTATTCGTCTCTCCATACAGAATCTTTACCTGCAATTGCTTTACTTATTTTATTTTTAACTCTTTCAGCATCTTCCGGATGTATTCTTGAATACCAGCTTTCTATACTGTCAAATTCCTTTTGCTTTTCATACTCTAGGTTACTATAATAATTATCATTCCACCAAACACTTTCATCCTGTAAACTCCAATCCCAGACAATATCACTGGTAGCTTTTGATATAATATGAAAACGGGCATTGGATTTTACTATGGCTTCTTCCACTTTTCTTTTCTCTGTAATATCCCTCACAAAAGCCAGCAGCCGGCCATCGTTTAGCAGCCTTGCGTTTACCTCTACCCGAATATGCTCTTCATTCTTAGTTTTCAACACTCTTTCTGTAATCAAATTTTTTCCCTTCCGCAGCTCAGCAAACCCAAAGGGTTGATCGGGACTATTTGCCTTATCTGTAATGTCATCAATAGACAATAGCAACAGCTCCTCCATTGAATATCCCAATAATCTGCAGGCACTGGAGTTTACAAGTACAAACTGTCCGGTTGTACTTGCTAGAAAAATCCCATCCGTAGCCTGCTCAACAAGTGTCCGGTATTTTTCTTCACTTTTGTTTAATTTTTCCCTTGCTATAAAAAGATCGGTAACATCAGCCATGGATCCTATCATCCGGATAGCCTTTCCATTTTCATCCCGCATAATATATGAACGGTCATAAATATTAATATAATTACCATCTGCTTTTCTAAAACAATATTCATTACTCCAAATATTGACATCAGTTTGTTGCAACACGTAATTAATATGTCCGGTTACCCTGGCTTTATCATCCGGGTGAATATGCTCATCCCAAAAAAGCATACTGTTTGTGTCATCTGCGATAGTATAACCCAGCTTTTCATAAAAATTATCATTCCACCAAATAGTTCCTTTTTTCAGATCAATATCCCAGACAACATCATTAGTAGCCCTGGTTATAATTTTAAAGCGGTCAAGTACTTCTTTTATTTCAAGTGTTTTTTCCTGCACCTCACTATTAAGCTTTTCATTAAAATCCAAAAGGAGTCTTTCGGCTTTTTTCTTTTCGGTAATATCCCTGTGTATAATTGAACAGCCCGTTACAGCATTTTCTTTACCTACTAATATGGTGTAAGAAGCCTGAACATAAATAGCCTTACCGTCTTTACGGATATATTCAAGCTCTTCGGCAAAATAACCGGTTGCTTTAAGCTTTTCCACAATCATATCCCGTGCATTATCAGACGGGCGGCTCTGAAGAAGTAAATGATACTTATTACCGATTGCTTCACTTTTTTTATATCCATACATTTCTTCGGCACCTTTGTTCCAGCTTAGTATAGTAAAGGCTGTATTCGCTGATATAATGGCATCGCCTGTCTGCTCCACCATATCTGCGAGATAAGCAATTTTCTTTTCATTGCTTTCCTGTCTTTTTAAACCACGTAGTATTTGTAAATAAAGAATTATTAAAATAATAATACAAACCACCGCCATTATACCGAATAGCTTTGTTGTTAAAGAAGCTGTTACGTCACGCTCCGAATTAGAATACTGCATTACCTTCCGGTCTTCATTTTCTAAACCCAATACTAATTGCCTGATGCTGTCCATTAATAGCCTGCCTCTTCCAGAGTGTATCTGTGTATAAGCGGAATCAGGATTATAATTATTAAGCTGACTTTGGGTAAAAATTGATAATTCAACCTTCGTCTTAACCTTTTTCAACAACTCAGCTAATTTATCTCTACGTTGGGGGTACAACGGATAAAGGGTTTTTATACGGAGAGTATCTTCACCTAAATTCTGCAAGGCAGCATTGTATGGTTGCAGAAATTGTTTTTCGCCGGAGATAAGATAACCCCGATACCCGGTTTCAATATCCTGCAAATGATCCATTAAATCTTCTAAGGACCGCAATGATTGCAGGGTGGTATTAACGGTACGGGTTTCATACCCGGCTTTTTTCATATTACGGTAAGTGTACCATACAAAAAAAGAAACAACAGTAAGGGAAATTACAAGGCTTACAATAATATTTCGCCGGGTATATAACTGGCTCATAGAAAATACCTGCATTTAAATGCTAAAAAATAACTGCCAGTAAAGATAGATACAGTTAGTATATTTAATTACAACCCCTGCCTGTTAACAAAATTGACCAGCGAAGCAGTATTCTTCAGGCACAATTTTTTGAGAACATTATATCGATGCACTTCTACAGTTTTCAAAGAAATATCCAGGTTGACAGCAATTTCTTTTGATGATGACCCTTCCCTGATAAGCTTTACAATTTCGAGTTCCCGGCGTGATAATACATTCATATCCGGTTCCAATTTTACATCTTCTTCAAGCTCCTGCTGAGCCAAAATATTTTTTACTTCATCGCAGATATACTTTCTTCCATTATATACTTCCATAATGGCGGTAATCATTTCATCCTTGGATGAGTTTTTCGTAACATACCCCATAGCCCCAATCTGAAACATTCGTTTGGCGTAGGCAGGCATACTGTGCATGGTAATGCCAATAATTTTTGATCCGGGAGAAATTTTTCGTATCAATTTAGTAGCCTCAAAACCATTAACAGGCGTCATGTTAACATCCATTAATACAATATCAGGCCTTAATTCTTTAGCCAGTAAAATCGATTCCTCACCGGAGCTGGTTGCGGCTATTACTTCGAAACGTGGATCGCTATTTAGAATGAATGACCATGATTCTCTAATGAGTTTATGGTCATCGACGAGCAGGATGGTGATTTTGTTCATAGAATGGCTGGCTTGTTTTAATGGATAAGGTTTTTTCTAACAATAGATTAAGTAAAATAACTTAATGAAACTTTGTAAAGTGACAAAAATTTATAAAACTAAGCAAAAGAAAATTCCATTTTTAAGGTATTACACTTAAAAGATATTTGATTAAGTAGAATAACGATTTTAAGTGTACCCAATTTATAAGCCTATACATCAATTAAAATAATTGTATAGCAGAAAGCATCATCCTTACTCACTTTATAAAAGGTTTAGGATTATCTATTCACAGAAATTACTTTAAGGGCATTCCCAGGCATCTACTAAAATTATTTTTGAAAGACCCGGAGCAGGCTATTG
>JBKJXQ010000104.1:0-11353 GCA_046716235.1 Chitinophagaceae bacterium | reverse complement strand
TATGAAATCTAATAACTCTCTTTATGAGAATGGAGGGATGAACGTGGTTGTCACAGGCTCCTCCAAATGAATAGGGAAAGCCATTGCAGAAATATTTGCAGCTAATGGCCATCATTTATTTTTATGTGCAAGAAGGGAAGTGGCCTTATATAAAACCGTAGAGGAGCTATTGATAAAATATCCTGCCGTTACAATAAAAGCAAGACCTGCTGATCTGAGTGTAAAAGAACAGGCTTTGGAATTCGCCAATTGGTGTCTTACACAATCTGTTCCAGATATTATAGTGAATAATGCAGGCTTGTTTGAACCGGGTAGTGTTTATAATGAACCTGATGGTACACTGGAAAGCCAGCTGGCAATCAATGTAAGCAGTGCTTATCATCTTACAAGAAAGTTGTTGCCCAAAATGATGGAAAGGAAATCAGGCCATATATTTAATATGTGTTCCATCGCATCGCTTGATGCCTATCCAAATGGCGGAGCATATAGCATCAGCAAATTTGCCATGTATGGATTTAGTAAAAACCTGAGGGAAGAAATGAAACCCCATGGCATTAAAGTCACTCATATCATTCCCGGGGCTGTAATGTCCGATTCATGGGGCGATTATGACAACTCTTCCAAACGGATAATGGAAGCCAGCGATGTGGCAAAAATGCTGTATGCCGCATCTCAGCTCTCCGTACAGGCCTGTGTAGAAGAAATTGTATTAAGGCCACAGTTAGGCGATCTTTAATAAACCTTACCGGATCTTTGGCCATTGAAAGCAGCATTCTTCCATTAATATATTTTTAGTTTTTCTTTTAAAAGGGAACTATATTTTTATGTTGTTTAAAAATGAAACGAACAATCTTATCATTGTTGCTGGTATTACTGGCTTCTGCTATAAAGGCGCAGCCACGGTTTGTAACTATAGTTCCCCATGTGCCAGTAGTAATTGGCGAAGCTTTCCAGGTGCAATACGTTCTTGAAGATGGAACAGTTGCTAGTAATTTTAATGCACCGGTTTTTCAGCATTTCCGTGTAGCGGCTGGTCCGGATATATATCCCGGATCCCGTATTCAATCTGATAATTTAAAACAGTCAAAAAATTTTGTCTTTACGCTTGTTGCATTAACTACTGGTAAATTAATTATTCCCGGGGCTACCATAATTATGAATGGCAGGCAGATAAGAAGCAATAATACTTTTATTGATGTTATTTCCAAAGTAGCTGCCGCCGGTAGATTTGATAAGGATCAGTCGGATAATTCAGACTACTTTTTACGACCGGGTGAAGATGTGCAGGAAAAAATAAGACAAAACCTTTTTATGAAAGTGATGGTCAATAAAAATTCCTGCTTTGTTGGTGAACCGGTAGTAGCAACGTTCAAATTATATTCAAGACTGGAATCGAGATCCGATATTGTTAAGAACCCCGGGTTTTATGGATTTACTGTGCAGGATATGGTCAATCTTTCAGACAAGGAGATGATTATAGAAAAAGTAAAGGGGAAGCTATTTGATGTTCATACCATCCGCAAAGTAGCATTGTATCCTTTGCAGGCAGGATTTTTTAATATCGATGCGATGGAAGTAAAAAATATTATTGAATTTTCAAAAAGCGCAGTTAATAAAAAAACTGAACAGGAAATAGTAGAGGGTGTTTTGATACATAATGAAGGGGAGGAGAAAAAAGAAAATACGGAAGAATATGAAAGTACTATGAATACAGTGCCAGTTACAATTAATGTAAAGCCTTTTCCTGAAAAAAGTAAACCAGCTTCATTCGACGGAGCAACCGGCCTTTTTACTATTTCGGCTAATGTGGTAAAAAATAAATTGTCAACTACTGAAAGTGATGTTCTGGAAATTACTATCAGTGGTAAAGGAAATTTTATACAGGTAAATGCACCGGCTGTAAAATGGCCAAAAGGAATTGAAGGCTTTGATCCTTTGATTAAAGATTCATTGGATAAATTGTCTTTCCCATTAACAGGCAGCAGAACTTATTGTTACCCTTTTGTAGCCACCACTCCGGGGAAATACATATTTCCGGCTATTATCTTTTCTTTTTTTAACACCGATAGTGGAAATTATAAAACGATTACTACTGTTCCTTTTCAGTTACATATTGATAACAGGAGGCTAAATTCTGTCGCAGCATTTAATGAAAGGAGAAAAAATAAAGAAATCAGTCAAAATAAATATTGGCTGATCGGCGGTGGTATAGTACTGTTATTTGGTAGCTTATTTTGGTATTTACGAAAAGGGAGAGTCATTACGGGGAAATCAAAAACCCTATCAACTGCAATGAAAGTTTATAGTTTATCTGTAAATGAAATTCTTGCGCCAGCTTCTTTGTTAGTAAAAGCTGATGATCAAACATTTTATTCTTCACTGCAACACTCAATCTGTAACTATTTTAGTTTTCATTTCAATCTTTCGGGAAGTGAAATGAATAAAGAAAACATTGCCACCAAACTAAAAGAAAGCAAAGTGGATGAAGATTTAATAGTTGACCTTAAAAATATTTTACAGCAATGCGAAGCAGGTATTTTTACCAATGCAAACCTGGAAGTTGATAAGAACCTGTTGTTAGCTAAAACTAAAGATGTGTTGGAGGGATTGAATAAATCCTTATTCTGAGTATTTATATCCAACTCCCCGCACAGAATGAAAGTATTTTGGATTACGGCTATCTTCTTCAAAGTATTTGCGGAAATTGAGAATGAAATTATCAATCGTCCTTGTGGTAGGGTAAACATTATAGCCCCAGACGGATTGTAAAATTTTCTCTCTGGGTACTACTTCATTTTTATTTTCCAGTAGCAGTTTGAGTAACATGGTTTCTTTCTTGCTCAATTGTATTTTTTCACCATTAGTTTTTGTCGCTTCCTGGGCTTTAAAATCAATAGTGTTAGTTCCGAAAGTATAAGTATCCCCGACTGTTGATTTATCCTGTAGCTTTTTGTTCTTATTAATCAACTTGTGTACCCTTAGTAAAAGTTCTTCCAGGTTAAAGGGCTTGGTCAGGTAATCATCAGCTCCTTTTTTTAAACCGAGTACCCTGTCGGCACTGCTGTTTTTGGCACTGAGTATCAGGATAGGCACTTCATTATTACTGATGCGAATGGTCTCGGTAACGGTAATGCCATCCATTTCCGGAAGCATAACATCCATAATAATAAGATCAAAATATTCAGCCTGTATTGCTTTTAATGCAGCGGCACCATCCATTGCTGAAGTAATATCATACCCTTCCAGTTCAAGGTTTAGCTTTAATGCTTCATGAAGATTTTCTTCGTCTTCAACTAATAATATGGATGTTCTTCTTTCTGGCGACATTAGGGATAATTAACAGGCCTCTTTATTTTTTTAACTTCAGCACACAATGTTACAATTTAAAAATGACCACAAAATTACTGCCGGAAGGTTCATTGTTTGTCACCGTTATGTCGGCATTATGATATTGTGCTATTTTACGACAAAGATAAAGTCCGAGACCGGTACCCTGCGTTTTACGGGTGGTTTCATTGCCAATACGGTAGAATTTGGAAAATACTTTTTTCTTTTCAATATCAGGAACTCCCGGTCCTTCATCTTTAATCTGCAATTCAATTCCTCCTCTTATTTTTTTCAAAACGGTTAATACTGGCTTTTCTTTTGGTGCATACTTAATCGCATTTTCTACCAGGTTATTGATAAGTAATTGTAGCAGTAAAGCATCCCCTTTAACATCAGCATCAGTTGCAATATCTTCTTTAAAAATCCTGTCGGGAAAACGGTTCCTGAAATTCTGCATACAATCTTTTAAAAGAGAAGACAAATCCAATTCTTCTTTTATTGAATGATAGCCGCCGCCTTCGAGTTGGGAAGAGATAAGAATATTGTTGGTTAAAAAATTTAACCGGGCTGTTTCATCAAGAGTGGTACGAATAAGTTTTTTTTGCTTTTCTGGTTCCAGTGTGTATTTCTGCATCGTTTCAAGGTTGAGGCTTGCAACGGCGATAGGTGTTTTCAATTCATGTGTAACAGCCATCATAAAGTTTTGCTGTTGCTGCTGCAAATTGAACTGGCGCCTGACAGAACGATACACAAAAGCTGCACCAATAAGAATCAATAAAAGGAAAATAGACCCTTCTCCGATATACTTGGTTTTTTCCCGGGTATGTGCTTTATTTATTTTATCTAATTCAAGCTGGAATAATCCTGGTGTTTTTTCTTTGCTGATTGTGGCATTTACCTGGCGGATTTTAAAATCCTGCATAGTATCTACCTGCATATTCAGCGAAATAAACCACCATACCAATGCGGTAATAATATATAGCAGCAACATCCAGTAAATAAATGTAGCTCTTCGAAACCTTTTTCGGGTGATATCTGGCATACTGCAAAGATGGAGTTATTCTTTCTTTTCAATCCTCAGCCCCACATTAAGTACATTGTTCAGAGGCTCTTCCCGCATTATTTGTTCAATGCTAAATGTATAATTGCCGGGTTTTCGAAAATAGAATTGTTGTCTCATAGGTGTTAGCGGAATGCGGTGTTCATATATATCATCCATACCACTGGCGAGCCAGCCTTTTTCATTAGTGGCCAGCCGCAGGTCATATCTTGCACTTTGCAAACTGTCATGGCCGGGCTGTTGTGTATAGAGGTTGATATAAATATTATTATAATTGTATTTATCATTATGCCGCAAAATAAAAAACAGCTGGTAGGCAGAGGAGGTATCTTTAATAGTAAAGGTAAATGCTGGCTTATAACCGGCTTTCCAGGAATGGCCGGGAATAGTAACTGATTTTTCGTAAAGGTCAATAGTGGTACAGGAAGAAATAATATAAGAAGTAAGAAACAGAATGTAAGATGTACGTATCAATGTTTTCAAACTCAGAAGTTTTTTACAAATGTAAGATAAGAGATATACTTCGGCAAGCTCAGTAGAGAAAAGGGATAAAAAGTGTTTGATAAAAAAATTAAATTGTTTTTTATTTGCTTTTTGTAAGGCTTTATAAACTTTCACATTAACTCTTTCCTCTTTTCCCCCCTTCCTTCTCTTAGTTTATAACACATTCAGTACTTGTTCCTTTGCTTTCTCCAGTTCATCCTTCATCATGATCACAGCTTTTTGAATGGTAGCATCATACGCTTTGGAACCGGTAGTATTAATTTCACGGCCAATCTCCTGCAATACAAAAGACAACTTTTTTCCTTTCGACTCATCATTGTCCGTCAACAGGGATTTAAAATAATCACAATGATTTTTCAATCTTACCTGCTCTTCGGTAATGTCAATCTTTTCAATATAATAGATTAATTCCTGTTCCAGCCGGTTACTGTCATAGTTTTCTTTGCCCACATTTTCTTCCAGCAGGCGGGTCAGGCCTTCCCTTATTTTTTGCTGGCGCAATGGTTCCAGTTTTATTACTTCGGCCTGTTGTTTTTCAATATTCCCGATGCGCAGTAATAAATCCTGTTCCATTACTTCACCCTCATTTAAGCGGTGGGTATTGAGGTTACTGATAGCCGATTGTAATACCTGCTGAAAATCGTTCCATTCTTCATCCGTAAGAGTTTCGCTACTGGGGGTGATGACTTCGGGTAGCTTAACCAATGTGCTGAGTATATGCGAGGGATCCAGGTTTAGTGCCGCCGATAATTCAGCAAGGGGTTTATAATATGCTTTGGCCAGGTCGGTATTAATAGTTACAGGTTTTGCATTGCCAGTATCTTTCAGGCTTATCATACAATCCACACTGCCGCGGATCAGCTTTTCAGAAAGCAACCGGCGGATGTCAAATTCAAATGGTTTTAATATAGACGGTAATCTCAATTGCAGTTCAAATTGTTTTCCGTTAAGCGATTTAATATCAACCAGGAAAGTTTTATCGGTAATACTTTTTTCGAATCTCCCAAAACCGGTCATTGATTTCAGCATGTAATAATTTTTAGATTAAAGTAAAGGTATTTTTATTTATTGATTATTAAAGGAATGAAAGTTTTGGTTGTAAAGAAGATGGCATTGTAATATTTGTAATCAATATATTTTTTAAAATAAAGACTTGAATTAATACTGAATTGTAACAGTCTGCAATAAAATCTCATTGTACTATTTAAGTAGTTTATAAAAGTAAGGGCTGTATGTTGATCCTCTTCAGGAGGAAAGGGTAGGTGATATTACATAAAAAAATCCCTCCGTAGTAAGCGAAGGGATAATATATAGATGGGTTAGTAAGTACGGGAAACAAATTTCCCACCACAATATTAAAAATATTTTTGTTGAAACAAAAAATATTTTTCAATTATTTTATTAACATTTTAAATATACCTGTGGATAAGCCAACTCAAAAATGCCATTGTTTGAACTTCATTTTTTATCATCATAAAAATAAACAGTGTGTTGTTTTTATTTAGCTGTTATTTTTTAATTGCTGTAAGATGTGCCTGTCAGTAGTTTCAGCGGTTTATTTTTTATTAGTTATTTTTTTATTTAACAACCGGTTTATTTTTTATTGTTATTATTTATAAATGTTGCCACCCGTTAATGGCCTCTTTTTCTACGCTAAAAAATATTTTTACACTAAGCGGTTAAAAGGCGAATAAACCCATTAATCTCTTGTTTTATGTGCTGCTGACCAATTTATACCTTATTACCTTTACCAAAATTTATTCTATGCGTTTTGAAAAACATGTTCCTGTTACAACGATTGCGCAACTTATCGGCGCAGAATTAATTGGAAATATTAATAGCAATGCAACAGGCATTAATGAATTGCATAAAGTAGAAACAGGCGATCTGGCATTTGTAGATCATCCAAAATATTATGCAGCATGTATCAACTCTGCCGCCACATTTATAATCATAAATAAAAAAACAGCTTTTCCTGAGGGCAAAGCATTGCTGATAGTTGATGATCCTTTTGAAGCCTACCTGAAGATTGTAAACTTTTATCGCCCCTTTGCTCCTTCCATGAAAATGATAAGTGATACAGCTGTTATTGGTGAAGGAACAGTGGTGATGCCGAATGTTTATATTGGTAACCATGTTACCATCGGAACTAATTGTACCATCTATCCTGCTGTTACCATATTAGATCATTGCATTATTGGTGATGATGTAATCATCCAATCAGGAACTGTTATTGGCGGCAATGCTTTTTATTATAATAAAAAAACCAACCGGGATATTCACTATAAAAAAATGGATAGTTGCGGGAGGGTGGTTATAGAGAACAGTGTAGAAATTGGTGCCAACTGCACCATTGACCGTGGTGTAAGCCACGACACAATTATTGGTGCCGGTACTAAAATGGATAACCTGGTAATGATAGGCCATGATACTGTAGTAGGAAAAAATTGCCTCTTTGCCGCCCAGGTGGGAATTGCCGGTGCTACTACTATTGAAGATAATGTGATTCTTTGGGGGCAGGTAGGTGTAAGTAAAACATTGACGATTGGAAAAGATGCTGTCATTTATGCCCAGAGTGGTGTAAAAGATTCTATTGCTGGCGGCAAAGTATATTTCGGATCACCGGTAGAAGATGCACGGGAAAAAATGAAAGAATTTGTCTGGATAAAAAGAATACCACAGTTGTGGGAAAAGGTAATGGGAAAGTGAATTCTACGATTTTTAGTTCTGAATTCTATTGTTAGCTTTCGAAAAAAAATAATAAACTTTAAACTTTGTTTTACTCCGGCCAATAATCATACGGTAATAAATCAGCTAAATTTTTCCAGCTCCAATAACCCTGGTTTATCCAATCTTTCTGGTTGTAATAGTAACCATTTTCTGTAATAGCAATCGTTTCTTTTATATCAATATAGGAAATAGAGTAGGGAACGCTTTTGGGCAGGTTCATTTTTTTCAGGTATTCTGCTTCCGGTTTTTTCTTTGTGTAAGTAATGCTGATTTTCCGGGGATACCATATTTCGATTTCGTTTGTACTGTCTAAGGCACCATAGTAAGTAGTGTCGTACACATCATTTACTTTGTTGAATTTTTTGTTATTGTTTTCATCCAGCATATCAATCAGCCAGCCATCTTCAGTTAAGGTACTATCGTAATAGCTCCGCATAAACTGCAGTTTAGAACCATAGTATGCTTTTGTCCTTGATGTAGCCCATGCTTTTTTTAAACTGTCACTGCCATCCATCTCCGTATAAAGGCAATAACCCCGGTATAAATTAATATCGGTATTGTAATAATAAATGAAAGAATCGAGCTGGTAGCGCAG
This sequence comes from Chitinophagaceae bacterium, assembly GCA_046716235.1. Lineage (GTDB taxonomy): Bacteria > Bacteroidota > Bacteroidia > Chitinophagales > Chitinophagaceae > JJ008. The sequence continues at coordinate 3,137 of JBKJXQ010000104.1, read as the reverse complement.
ATTATACCCCAGTGCATTATTGCTCACCTGTATAGCATCTGTTGCCAGTACTTTCAGTTTGTTGCTCCGTTTATAATAATAAAATTTTAATACTTCAGGGTTTAATACCTTGCAACCGCCGGCGTTGGGGGTACTACCAATAAAATTCTTCAGAAAGAAATCCCCATACTTATCCCAGCCATCGGCTACTTCATAATTATTTTTTAATACTACTTCCCCCAGGCTTTTATCTTCTTTAATTAATAATATTTCCAACTTATTATTTTCAGTAACCCGTACGGTTTGTGTCTGGTAGCCGGTGTAGCTGAATATCAGATCATATCCACCCGATTTTAATGACAAAGAAAAATCTCCCTGCTTATCAGTTACAGTACCTAAAGTTGTATTCTGACAAAAAACTGATGCTTTTGCCAATGGCTCCCGGGTCGCAGAATCCATTACCGTTCCGGTTATTGTAAATTGTGCAAATGAAGTAAATGAAAATCCGCAAAGTATTAATAGAAAGAAGATATGGTATTTTTTCATAGAAGAATGATTACCCGATAAAGATACTGCGAGGAGATTTAAGGTTGCATACAATCCATAGTCTCAAGCTAAACTAAGGATGCCGCCTGAGACAACTCCTATAGTAGATGACCCTTATTTTATCAGGAATCTCCGGCAGCCCCTTTCTTTTGGAGAGGAATTTTTAAAGATGTCAAATAAAGCTGACAAGCCTTTGCAATCGTTTCTTCCAGCGGTGTAAAAGAAAAATGAGGCAGTGCTTCCAGTATTTTATCATTGTCAAAATAAGTCTGGCTCAGGGCTACTCTTGCACTTTCTTTTGTCAGCAATGGTTTCTTCCCGGTAAATAAATATTTTATCATCTCCATCCGCCAGGCCATATTCAATAAAAAAGTTGTTGTTGCTTTAGATGGCCGTGGTTTTCCAAAATTATCTGCAATACTATCCTGTAGTTTTTTGAATGACCAGTTATCGCCGGTTATTACAAAACGCTGTTCGGAAACAGAACTTTCCATTAAAAGTATAGCCACTATTGCCACATCTTCCACATTCACAAAACCATTAATACCGGGAGTGTACCATTTAAAACCTTCAAACATGTTTTTAAAGATGGCGCAACTGCCACTATGCCAATCACCATAACCCAAAATAGTACCGGGATTTAAAATAACAGCATTCAATCCTTCTGAAATACCACGCCAAACTTCCACCTCAGCTTTATACTTACTTTTAGCATAGTGTGTATTCACTTTACTTTCCTCCCATTTCTTTTCTTCATTTACATGCCCGCCAGCGGCAGTTCTTCCTAACGCAGCCACAGAACTTATGTGAACAAAACGTTTGATATTTTTTTCCAACGCTATATTTACCACATTGGCGGTGCCGTCTACATTAGTCTGGTACATCGCTTTCCTGTCTTTCTTAATAAATGAAACCATAGCGGCGGAATGTATCACTGTATCCACTCCTTCCATGGCGTCTTCGAGGGCTACTACATCCAGTATATCCCCTTCCATCCATTCAACAGCATCGAAAACATCTTTTGAAATCCACGAAGGAATTGTATTCGTTCTGCGGATAACCCTTACTGCATAACCTTTTTCTACCAATTCTTTTATTATGTAAGAACCTAAAAAACCTGTGCCACCTGTAACTAATACCTTGCCCCTATACCCTAAAGGAGTATCAGAAACTTTTGATATCGGAGATTGTTTATTTTGTAGTAAGTCCAATTAAATTTTATTTTTTAATTAATTATTTGCCCGGCTGTAGTGCTGCTATCATCACCTGTTGTGTCACACTTTTCATCTTCCGGTAATTCTACTGAGCAAATCGAAGTACCACTTTAGTAGTTGTAATATCCCTTGCCAGTCTTTTTTCCCAATTCTCCCTTCTCCACTTTCTCTTGTTGAATATATGATGGCTTCAATCGTTCAGGGTTATTCATTTGCTCATACACCGAACAACTAACAGCATAATTAATATCATTGCCAATAAGATCCATCAATTTAAAAGGACCCATTTTAAAACCAGTAGCTTCCATCAGCCGGTCTGTTTGTTCAAAACTCGTAATTCCTTCTTCTACCAACCGCAACGATTCAATATAAAAAGGCCTTGCTACCCTGTTTACAATAAAACCGGGAGCATCTTTACAAACCACCGGTGTTTTTCCCATTTGCTTTGCCAGTTCAAAAATAGTAGCGGTTACTTCTTTAGCTGTAAAGGGAGTAGTTACTACTTCGACTAACTTCATAATCGTTGCCGGATTAAAAAAATGCATACCAATTACTCTTTCGGGGCATTTTACTTTTTCGGCAATTTTTGAAATGGATAGCGAAGAAGTATTGCTGGCAAAAATACATTCGCTGTGGTTAAGCTCTGCCAGCTGATTAAATAATGCAATTTTTATCGCTGGCTTTTCAATTATAGCTTCTATAAAAACATCAGCAATGCAAGTTTGTAAATCATTGGTGAAGTTGATACGTTGCAAAACCTTTTCTTTTTCCCCGGCATTCATCTTTCCTTTTTCTACCAACGTCTGTAAATTTTTTTCGATACCTGACTTTGCTTTTTCAAGCACAGTGGTATTCAGTTCATACAACAATGTATAAAAACCTGCCTGTGCTGCAGCCTGTGCAATGCCGCTGCCCATAGTACCTGCCCCGCAAACACAAATGCTGTTGATGTTCATACTGTAATTATTGAAGCTGTAAAGATATTGCTTGTCAATTCAGGAACAATCTGTCGAAAAATCTTAAGGTATACATCGTTTATTACATTATTTGTACAATGAGTTTTCCTGCTCTTCCCTTGACCTACCGGTGAAATATGGCAACTTTCTCTTATCTTTTCCTGAAAATTAATATTATGGACACCAATGAACCAACTACTCCTGTTACACCAATCACTCCTGTTATTCCAACCACTACCTATGCAACTGCCCCGGCTACACCGGGAATGTTTGGAACAAAAATTCCTTCTACGGTAGCTTTTGCAGTAGCCATTTTACTTTTCTTTATGCCATTTGTAGATATTAAATGTAACGGTACTTCCTTACAAACGGTATCCGGGGTGCAATTAGCTACAGGATTTAAAATGAATAATGGTTCCGAAAATTCCTTTATGAATGATAT
>JBKJXQ010000103.1:0-2875 GCA_046716235.1 Chitinophagaceae bacterium | reverse complement strand
TACATAACCCGGGCATGAGCCGTCGTGCCCTATAGTTGCTGCCCCATTAGCATCGTAAGCTATATAAAAGCCCAGTCCCCACGTTAATTTTTTATCAGGGCTAGTCCATTGTATTCTCTGCATTTCTTTTAAAGTTGAAGGTTTTAATACTTCTGATTTGTTGTTAGATAATAACCGAAATTGCCATGAGGCAAACTTAGCCAAGTCAATAACATTTGAAGAGTATCCGGCGGCTGGAGTTATAGCATTTGTTTTAAAAAATGGTTGCATTTTCCTATTTCCTTCCCTATACATAGCACTATAACCTGTAGCCATATCGCCTCTCCAAAGTTTTTCGGGTAAATAGGGATGGGTATTATTTAATTGCAATTGTTTTAGTATGCTTTCTTCTACATAATCGTTATAATTTTTTCCAGTTTTCTTTGATACAATTTCACCAAGAAGGCTCATTGCAAAATTGGAATATTGAAAATAAATAGAAGATGGATATAGAGTTTGTTTTTGCATGATAGACTTTTTCAATTCTTCTGTGGTCTGAAAATAAAAGTTTGGTTCATTCCAGCTAGAATCAGCGTCTCTGAAGAGTCCAGATGAATGGGTTAGCATTGAATGAACCGTTATCGGAACAGATTCGTTATATAGTTGCTTTACCTTGAAGTTGGGCAACAAGGAGGGTAAAGAATCGTCTAATCTTAATGAACCTTGCTCCCAAAGTTTCATAATTGCAATAGAAGTGAATAATTTTGAAATAGAGCATATAGAAAAAATCGTCTCTGGTCTCATTGGAACTTTCTTATCAACGTCTGCATATCCATAGCCCTTTTTAAAAATAATATCTTGGTCTTGAACAATAGCCACCGAAATGCCTGGTAATTTATCGAAATCCCTTTGTGCATCTAACCACAAGTCAATGACAAGAAGCATGTCAGAATAATCGGTTTTTTGATTTGTCCCAAACATTGAAAACAAAGCAAAAAAAGTATGCAGGTAATTTTTAGCCGTCTCATATGATTAATGTTTTATTGTAAGGTTGCACACAACAATTAAATATACAACACTCTCTATTATATTTCCAAAAAATGGACTTTGATTTTCATGTAATTAGCATTCGCTTTTTTGTATTGTGAGTCTCGTCAATGACCCGGATTGTATTTATAAGATTTCCCCGTTTGAGAATAAATCATCAAGCCAACTTGTGATTTTAACCAACTGTTCCTTTTTTACATACAGGTATAGCAAGGTGGTTTTAAATCATTATGCCCAGGCAGGTTGTGTCTTCAGGGACCAACAATTAAAACATGGTTAGTGGGGACTGAATGATGGTGTAGTACCTGTAGTTTAAGCATTTGTATATGCTTATAAGCCGAACAGCGATATACAGCTGAGGGGCTGCCGGATGCGAAGGGGAAGTGTGAAGCGCAGCGGAACACCCCAGCCCATAGCAGCCGGAACAGGGTGTGGAGTAATGCGATGGACGATGATAGCCCCACTATTAATCAGGGTTTAAAAAAAAATCAGCTATAGGTTGGTAAGCAAGTATCCGTAATTATTATGCTTTAATCTATGATAACAATTTTAGCAGCTGCATCATTTCATTCTTCTTTTATAAATCTTTTTCATTGGCAAATCATTTACTGAGTTCTTCCAACAATAGCTGGATGACCTGTTTATTCTTCAATGGTTTGAAATAGGAGCCAACAGGCGGTACAGAAATGCGTTTGAAATAACTGTCTACATCCTGCTGGGTAAATACCTGCCCTGTTGTCGGGTCTATAAAAAATTCAACTTTATGAATCGGATTAGGAAGTGTTTCATCTGAATAGCCAGGTTTGAAATAAGCAATGATAAATTGTTTGGGAATATTGATAGCCCTTACAGGAATATCAAGCAGCTCACACAATATAAGGTATAAAATTCCATTACTGATCTGGTTGCCACGTTTTGCTTCCAGTGTTTTGTGAAGCATAAATTCATTGGGCTCTTTATAGTTTGTTTCATTGCCCTTCAGTCCATAGTAACTGTATAAAATACTGGTAACAATATTTATTTGTTCTAATGGTGTAAGGTAGTTGTTAAGCTCCAGCCATATATTGCGGCGTACTTTTTCAATTTCCTGTAACACGGGAGTGCTGGAGACATCGGGGTACTGAAATTTACCAGCCAGCATGGCGCCCAGCATCAAATCATGATGACCGGAAACATTCCATTGGCGGAAGTCTTCTGCAAGATCAGTAAAGTGAAGGCGATGAATCAGCAATTCTATACGGCTCTGAATTTCTTCATCTGGTGTAGTTTCCCATAAATGCTCAAGATTAGGAATAATATTTTTACCATAATCAACAATTTTATTTGATACGGCGCCAAACACTTCTTCGTCAGGATCATCAATTAATGTAAACAGGGCAGATATTTCTTTATTGTTTTCCATGGTGGTAGATTATTACACAATATCATAACTGGTATTCAGATATTCAGTTAAACTTTTCCACAGGTGGGGAAAGGCGACCGATAATTGATTAACGGATGGCTCAACTGTATTATTATACTTAAGTTTGATAATGAAAAAGAAATACGGCTTTTTACTTCTTCTTTGTTCAGCGTTACAGGTAAATGCACAAACTGCTGATTTTTTTGTAATGAATAAAGACAACTCCGGTTTTGAATTAACAATCAAAGGAGCTTCACAGCTGGCTTCATTGCCATTGAAATGTATAACACAGGAATTTCCCAATAAAACAAATCATACGTCTATAAAGGATAGCGATCATATACTGTTGCCGAAACAGTTGCATCCGGCTTTTTATGGATGTTTTGACTGGCATTCGTCCGTACATGGTCATTGGATGTTAGTTAAGTTGCTAAAGAAATTTCCTTC
>JBKJXQ010000102.1:0-9734 GCA_046716235.1 Chitinophagaceae bacterium | reverse complement strand
AATCCGGTAGGTATCGGATTTAAAGTTAAGAAAAATAAATACCAAAGGCCTCACCTAATCCCGATTTCCATCAGGATCGGCTCTCACTACATGAGGTGGAAGCTGGCACAACTTGTCCCACCTTATTCGGGAGCCCTAGCTTTTCAAAAATTCCGATTGATATAAGAAATTCCTGATAGGCCAGGGCTACTAAGACGGCCCTCTTTGAAAGGAGAGGGTCGGGGTGAGGTTCATATTCTGCGCCTCTGCCTCTCTGCGGTTAAAATCTCTGCCAATTTTTCACTTTACCCTCTCACGGCATAATCATTGACTACCTACAGCGAACTCATTAAAAATTTAAGACATGGGAAAAATAATAGGAATCGATTTAGGAACTACGAATAGCTGCGTTTCTATAATGGAAAACGGCGAACCAGTGGTAATTGCCAATGACGAGGGTCGTCGCACAACCCCGTCAGTAGTGGCTTTTCTGAAAAATGGCGAACGTAAAGTAGGCGACCCGGCTAAACGCCAGGCCATTACCAATCCGCATAATACCATCAGCTCGGTAAAGCGTTTTATGGGCCGTCAGTTTGATGAAGTGACGGAAGAAATAAGCCATTGGAGCTATAAAGTAGCAAAAGGTGACAATAATACTGTCAGAATTGACATAGATGGCAGGTTATATACGCCACAGGAAATTTCGGCGATGGTGCTGCAGAAAATGAAGAAAACTGCTGAAGATTACCTGGGTTATGAAGTGACAGAGGCGGTTATTACCGTACCTGCATACTTCAACGATGCACAACGCCAGGCAACTAAAGAAGCTGGTGAAATTGCTGGTTTAACTGTTCGCAGAATTGTGAACGAACCAACCGCAGCTGCATTAGCTTATGGTTTGGATAAAGGCAAGCATGATCAGAAAATCGCTGTGTTTGATCTTGGTGGTGGTACGTTTGATATTTCCGTTCTCGAATTGGGTGACGGAGTATTTGAAGTAAAAAGCACTAATGGTGATACCCACCTGGGTGGTGATGATTTTGATAAAGTGATATTGGATTGGTTGGCGGATGAATTTAAAAAAGATGAAGCCATTGATTTAAGAAAAGACCCGATGGCTTTACAGCGGTTGAAAGAAGCGTCTGAAAAAGCAAAGGTTGAATTGTCTTCTTCTTCTGAAACAGAAATTAATCTCCCCTATATCACAGCGGTTGATGGAGTGCCGAAACACCTGGTAAAAAAATTGACCCGTGCAAAATTTGAATCACTGGCTGATAATTTATTTGCCCGTTGTTTGAAACCTTGTGAAGCAGCATTGAAAGATGCAGGTTTAGCAGCATCAGCTATTGATGAAGTGATAATGGTAGGAGGTAGCAGCCGTATACCTAAAGTATTAGAGATAGTGGAAAAATTCTTTGGTAAAAAACCAAATCGGGGTGTAAACCCGGATGAAGTTGTAGCAGTAGGTGCAGCCATACAAGGTGCAGTAATGACAGGTGATATAAAAGATGTGTTGCTTCTCGACGTAACACCGCTTTCTCTCGGTATTGAAACAATGGGTGGTGTAATGACACCGTTAATACCAAGTAACACCACAATACCTACTAAAAAATCTGAAGTATTCTCAACTGCCAGCGATAACCAGCCGGGTGTGCAGATACATGTATTGCAGGGTGAACGTACCATGAGTAAAGACAACAAGAGCCTCGGTACATTTAATTTGGACAATATACCACCGGCACCAAGAGGTGTGCCGCAGATTGAAGTAATATTTGATATAGATGCCAACGGTATCTTACACGTTACAGCAAAAGATAAAGGAACTGGAAAAGAACAAAAGATACACATTGAAGCAGGCAGCGGCTTAAGCAAAGAAGAAGTGGAAAAAATGAAAGCCGAAGCAAAAGCTAATGAAGTAAGTGATAAAGCAGAGAAAGAAAAAGTAGAGAAATTGAACCAGGCCGATGGTTTAGTGTTTCAGACAGAAAAACAATTGAAAGAATACGGCGATAAAATACCGGCTGAAAAGAAAACTGCAATTGAAGTGGGAGCGGAGAAGTTGAAAGAAGCACATAAGAGCCAGGACTTAGCAGCAATAGATACTGCAATGACTGAACTGAATGCTGCCTGGACAGCGGCGAGTGAGGATATGTATAAAAATACACAGGAACAACCACCGCAGCAGGCAGAAGGTGATGGACAGGATAGCGGTCAAGCTACCGCTGACGCAAAGAAAGAAGATGTAACAGATGTGCCTTATGAGGAGGTGAAGTAAACTGCACCTTATATTGATGGAATGATTTTAATGAAGCCCCTGCGAACAGAGTAGGGGCTTTTATTATAATAAATAAAGTAAACATTATGGCCAAATTAAAAAGCAAAAGAAATCTGACTTAGAAAGGTTTGATTTTAAAAAAATCAAGGTTGAATTAATTAATGAAATTAATCAAAAGAAAAACAAATGAAAAGCCTGATTGTCCTAATAACCGAATTAGAAAATAAACTTCCCTTCATTGAAAAAAAGAACGAAACCGTATCACAAGTAACTGTTGGCTGGCACCTGGAACATAGTTTGCTGGCATTAATAAAAATGATATCGGCTGTTGAACATTCCAACCCTTTTGATTATAAAAAAAAATTCAACCTGAAACGGTCTGTTGTTTTAATGCTGGGAAAAATCCCGAGGGGGAGGGCTAAAGTGCCTGATTCTGTAAGGCCCGCTGAAGAAATTGATATGGCTAATATCAGGGGCCTGATAGAAAAAGCAAAAGAAAAAGCAGCACTGTTTGAAAAGCTGAGCAAGGATAAATTTTTTACCCATCCCGTTTTTGGTGATGTACAGGTAAAGCAGGCCCGCCCGATAATTGCCATTCATACATATCATCACCTTAAAATTATCAATGACATTCTAAGGGGCTAATAATTTCCTGCTACTGTCCATTCATTTTCTGTGTTGTGCAATAAATCATGACCACTGGTTTTGCCAGTTCTGAAAATTGTTTTACCTTTTTACTTCATCAACCAACTTAATGTTATGAAAAAATTACTTTTTCTTTTTGTTATGGCTGTTAGCAGCATTTTTATTTCCTGCAACAGTGGTGGCATGTCGGCCACAGCCAAAAAAAATATGGAAGTTAATGATGCCATTACAAAAGCGTATGAGGCAGGCGATTTTACTAAAATGGGCGATTATATTGCTGTGGATGCTTTAGATCATGGTGGCGAACATGGCGATGTAAAAGGACTGGACAGCATTGTATCAGAAATGAAACGCTACCGTGCAATGATGCCTGATATGAAATCAACGATGACAAAAAGCCTTGCGGATGATGAATATGTTTTTACCTGGTCAAAAGTAACGGGAACAATGGGAGGTAAATCATCAGAAATGTCAAGCGTTGATATTTCAAAATTCAAAGATGGCAAAGCAATAGAACATTGGATATTTATGGATCCGAATGATATGATGAAGATGATGCAATCCATGCCGCAGTCCACTATGGATACAATGTCAATGAATGAAGAAAATAAATCAACTGTAACGCCTACTGATAATAAAAAGTAATTATTTTGCCCAATCAATTTATTAATATTCCCGATAAAAAAGCAGGTCCTTGTTTTTATGAACCTGTTTTTTAGTTGTTCTTATTTTTCCAAACAAAAAAAAAGAAACTAAGAGGGGCGTTTGAATTTCCGTCTATAGGCTTTGTGAAAGTAAAAGTAACTTATATGGAAGGCCCCGAAAAGTATGTAATTACGGAAGGGGATAAGATGCTCAAGTACCCGGGCTAAATTTTTCTAACCTTGTGTTTATTTAAAAGCCCGAAATCAATACGACAAATAAAAACTGTAATAAGGTAGTAGCAGTTAGTTCTCAACTAACTGCTATTACCTTTATTCTGTAAAAGCCTATCCGGATTATCAATCCTTAACTTTGTAAGATAAGTCTGCTTATTTGGCAGATAATAAATTAATGGTGCTTGTTTTGCAATTATTCAATATTCTTACATTTCAATAACAAATAATGGAAATCGAAATCTTCACCTTATCCGACTTTGCGCAGGACAATAATTCAAAACTGACTATTGTGGGTACGTTTGACAGTATTCACACAAAACAGTTTCCCGCAACACATGCGGCTTGTACAGTTGCTTGCCGCTTACGATTTGCTGCCAAAGAAACCGGGGAACATGATTTTAGACTCCGGCTTATTGATGCTAATGGCAAAGAAACCATTCAACCAATTCAAGGCAATATTAATACCACTACGCCACCCAACGGACAGTTTGTTACTATCAACATCGTCGTCAACTTCAACCAACTGAAATTTGAAACACCCGGCCGTTATTCATTTGAATTATACATTGATGGTGATTGGAAATCGGGATTGCCATTGTATTTACATCAAATTGTGTAATATAACTACTACATATATTTTGTTATCAAAATTTCGGCTTTTTTGAAGCTGGCAGTCAGGTATACATCAAATTTCTAAAAATATTTTTTCTTACATTTGCACTGATGCCCGAGGATAAACAACTCATTCTGGAAACAAAATTGTTTGCAAAAGAAATTCGATGGAAAAGCTGGTATTATACACTCTCTTCCTTTTTTTTGCTGATTGTCTTTCTATTGGGTACTGGCCTCTTATCAAATATTTTTCTTAGGGTTACCTGTAGTATATTCAGTGCCCTGCTGCTGGCACGTTGTTTTATTATTTTTCATGATTACCAGCACCATTCTATTTTACATCGATCATATATCGCCAACATACTTTTTACCGCATTTGGTGTATATATGATTACTCCGCCCAGTATATGGAAACGGTCGCATAACCATCATCATAATAATAACTCGAAACTTTTCAGTGCAAGCATAGGTTCGTTTCCTATTATGACAAAACAAAAATTTATAGAAGCATCTGATAAAGAGAAAAAAATGTATCTGGCTACCCGTCATCCTGTAAATATGCTCTTTGCTTATTTTTCTGTATTTCTGTATGGTATGTGTATTCAATCCTTTTTAAGTAATCCCAGAAAGCATTGGGACTCTCTAGTCGTAGTGCTGATTCATATTGGTGTTGCTGTTTTTTTATGGATGCAGTTTGGATGGTTAACCTGGTTTCTTATATTCTTCCTGCCTTTTTTTCTTTCTCACATGCTGGGAGCCTATCTTTTTTATGCCCAGCATAATTTTCCGGGAGTTGTTTTCCGTAACAATGTTCATTGGAATTATGCTAAAGCGGCTTTGGAATCTTCAAGCTATATGGCCATGAACCCCTTCTGGAAATGGGTTACCGCTAACATTGGTTACCATCATATACACCATATAAATGCAAGAATTCCATTCTACCGTTTACCTGAAGCGATGGATAAAATACCTGCTTTGCAAAATGTTACAGTCACCACATTAAACCCCGCTGATATCGCTGCTTGCCTTCGTCTGAAAGTTTGGGATGCGCAACAAAATAGGATGATCAGCCTTAAAGAAATGAATAGCTGATATTTATTCATCCTTTTTACTAAGTAATTTATTTTCTTTTTCTAATTTGTCAACCCGCTGAACCAATGTGTCTAAATTTCGAAAATGTATATATGCTTTTCTGTATTTATTGGCATCGAAAGCCGGGGAGCCCATAAATGTTTCTCCTTTTTTTGTAATACTTTTTGAAATTCCGGATTGGGCAGTAATAATGGTATTATCTGCAATTTGTAAATGTCCCACAATACCAACCTGTCCACTAAACATGCAATTCTTCCCGATTTTTGTAGACCCTGCGACTACGCCGCCTGCAGCATAATAAGTATTCTCCCCAATTTCTACATTGTGAGCAATATGAATCAGGTTATCAAACTTCACTCCTTTGCGAAGAATTGTAGAACCAAGCGTAGCCCTGTCAATGGCACAATTAGCTCCTATCTCTACATCATCTTCAATTATTACATTTCCAATTTGTGGTACTTTTTTATTATCATTCTCCGGATTAAACCTGAATCCATCACTTCCAATTACAGTTCCGGAATGGATAATACAATTTTTCCCAATCTGCGTTTCTGAATAAATTTTTACGCCGGCAAACAATGTTGTGTTATCACCAATCACAGCATTATCTCCAATATAAACCTGTGGATATATTTTCACATTATTGCCTATCGTTGTATTTTCTCCAATAAAAGCAAACTCACCTGCATAAATATCAGTGCCAACTTTTGCTGTCTCAGCAATAAATGACAGTTTGGATATCCCTGTTTTATTAAGCTTCACCTCATTATACATTTCAAGTAACTGTGCAAACGCATTCTCAGGACTATCTACCCGTAAAAGGGATGCAGAAACGGGTGCCGCTAAAACAAAATCTTTATGAATGATTACCAGCGAAGCTTTGGTATTGTATAAATATTGATTATAAAGGGAGTTGGCCAGAAAAGAGATAGAACCTTGCTCTCCCTCTTCAATCCTGGATAATTTATTAATCATTACGTTGGCATCGCCTTCAATTTGTCCCTGCAAAAGGTCAGCTATTTGTTTGGCAGTAAATTTCATTTTTATTTTTTTGGATAATTATAAAGGTAAGCGTTGTTTATAAATACAAGAGGGATAGCTAAATGTAATTTTTATTCCCAATTATTTTGAAAGCACAAATTAATTAATACGAATAAAGCAGTTAAATTATAAATCCCTTTAACAATTTTTTTAATTTTTTGCTTGGATAAGACCCCTTCCAGTTGTATCTTTGCATCCATAGCTAAGCGATAGTACCCTTACTACAAAGAATGTAACCTTACCAGCTATTCAGCTTGCCATCTGGTTTCCTTACTTCGAAATACGCTTAGTCGATTATTAAACACAGATTTAAAAAAGGAGTTAATATGAAGAGCATTCCTATGCCTGAAATTGTACAGTTGAATGAAGAAATAAAAAAGCAACTGTCTGCAGAAGTAAAAGAGACATTGGCACATGACGCCAAAATAGTAATTAACAATAAAAAGAAATTCACCGCAGTGGACTTTTGGAACCGGCAACGGCAAAGCCGTTCGACCAGGACCATGCTGCGCCCATGGGAAATGAATTAGTATAAAAAGGAGCCATTCAACGGCTCTTTTTTATTGTTTTATTTGTTGTCAGTATTTTCAGCAAATCTGGCCGCCAAATTTTTTACTTCATACATTCGGTAATCTTATACTTTTGTGTCGACAAATTATTACTGGCTAACCCCATTTACGTTGAAATGACTAACTCATACCACGACCTAGTAAAGCAAACTTTTAAATTTCCACAAGAAGGTATTGAAGTAGATGATGGCAATCTTTACTTCAATGGGCTTGATCTGAAAGCACTGATTGCCAAGTATGGCACGCCGATGAAACTTACTTATTTGCCCAAAATTGGTATGCAGATAAGAAAAGCCAAGCAGATGTTTGCAGCTGCCTTCAAAAAACATAAATACGAGGGAAAATATTTTTATTGCTATTGTACAAAAAGTTCACATTTCAGCTTTGTGGTAGAAGAAGCCTTGAAAAGTGAAATTCATCTGGAGACATCGTATGCTTATGATATAGAAATAATTAAAAAACTCTACGCAAAAAAGAAAATTACCAAAGACATTCATATCATTTGCAATGGCTTTAAGCAAAAAGGGTACACCCGGCGTATTGCCAACCTGCTCAATGCAGGTTTTTCTAATGTAATCCCTGTGTTGGATAATAAAGAGGAACTAAAAGATTATGCCACTTCTGTAAAAGTTCCTTTCAAACTCGGTATTAGGGTGGCAGCAGAGGAAGAACCTAATTTTCCTTTTTATACATCAAGGCTGGGCTTCCGCACTAAAGATATTTTGGAGTTTTATGTTGATCGGATTGAAGGATATGAAACTAAGTTTCAGCTAAAGATGCTGCATATTTTCCTTAATAAGGGCATCAAGGATGATATTTATTACTGGAGCGAATTAAATAAAGTAATAAATCTTTATTGTCAGTTGAAAAAGATTTGCCCTGAACTGGACTCAATTAATATTGGAGGTGGTTTCCCTATCAAGCATTCACTGGGCTTTGAATATGATTACCAGTTTATGATTAATGAAATCGTTCGTAATATTAAAACCGCCTGTAAAAAGGCAAAAGTGCCAATGCCAAATATTTTTACTGAGTTTGGCAGCTATACAGTTGGGGAGAGCATGGCACATATTTATAGTATAATTGCAGAAAAAGTTCAAAACGACAGAGAAACATGGTACATGATTGATTCCTCTTTCATCACTACCCTCCCTGACACCTGGGGCATTGGTGAAAAGTTTTTAATGCTTCCGGTAAATAAATGGGATCAGGATTATCAACGGGTGGTATTAGGAGGCATTACCTGCGACAGTCATGATTATTATGACTCTGAAGAACATATTAATGAAGTGTTTCTGCCTAAAGTAAATGACGATAAAGAGCCCTTGTATGTTGGCTTCTTTCATACAGGTGCTTACCAGGATCAGATTAGTGGTTATGGTGGAATTAAACATTGTATGATACCATCACCAAAACATATAATTGTTGGTCACGACAGAAATGGTAAAATGGTTGATTGGGTGTATGCCAAACAGCAAACGGCACAGAGTATGCTCAAAATCCTGGGATATAAATAATTGGTAAAGAGTTCTATTAAGTAACCTTTCTGTTCTCCAAAAGTTCTGGTATATTATATCAAAATAGAATTGGTATAAAAACCTAATCTCTTGTCCGTTTATTTCTTATTTCGCCAGTGTTACTACTTTTAGCAACAGCGATACTGTCAGCGGTTATTAATTTATTTTCAGAAAGATATTTTGTTCCCTTCGTTCTAAAGCTCTTATTGATTGTATCATTTACTAAAGGAAAGGCGTTTGTAAAATTGTCTAATGCAACTGTGTTCATACTGGTATCTCTTCCCATTATTAAATCAGTAGAAACCATATTTTCGTTATTAATTTCCAGTTTATCCAGTTCAAGAAATCGGAGAGCTATTTCCTGGCTGTCTTTTATAACTGGTGTTCGGGCGGCAAATAGTTTACCGGAATATTCTTTACTTGCAGTACAACTTGCTACAATACCTATTATCAATATAAAAATGACGCTTTTAAATATCCCGATTGATTGCATGTTCAGAGATTTTATTTTTAACTTGTAAAAACAACACACTTACAAACCAATTCATTTGCCATAAAATCTTAAAATCATTTAGCATGAAACACTTTCTGATAGTCTTAACAATAATTGTTCACTCATCAAATGTCATAGCTCAACCAGCAGAAGATTCAGTGAAGGCAGTAATCAATAAAATGTTTGCAGCGATGAAGAATGCCGATGCTGTTGCACTCAAAAGTTGTTTTGCAGACAGCATGATTTTACAAACCATCGCAATGAATAAGAACGGAAATTTAATAATCCGAAATGAAAATCCTGCTGACTTTATTGATTTTATAAGTAAAGAATTGCCAGGTAACGCTGATGAAAGGATAAGTTTCGAAACAATAAAAACCGACGGGCTGTTAGCCATTGCATGGACACCTTATACCTTTTATTACAAAGGGCAGTTTAGTCATTGTGGGGTCAATTCTTTCCAGCTTGTGCGTTTAAATGGGGAATGGAAAATTCAATATATCATTGATACGAGGAAAAAGAAGGGCTGTATTGAGTAAATAATTTTTTTTGTGAGGCACTCATGTTGTTTTGGTAAATGCCAGGCCAGATAAAATAAGAAACCCTCCGTAGAAACGGAGGGTGTAAACCAAA
>JBKJXQ010000101.1:0-5441 GCA_046716235.1 Chitinophagaceae bacterium | reverse complement strand
TATAAAAATATCCGCATATACCTTTTTTGTTAATACACTTTCGCTAAAAAAAAATCCTTTGTCTAACCAGGTTTTACTATCTCCCGTTACTTTATTGTTTCTTTCTCTCCGGTCAGCTTAATAATCCTACATTTGTTGCCTTAATAAAATATAAAATATGTCATCTACAAAAGCTTATGCTGCCCTTACTGACAGCACACCATTAGTTCCGTTTACCATAGACAGAAGAGAACCTAAACCACATGATGTGCAGATACAAATTCTGTACTGTGGAGTTTGCCACAGCGCTCTGCGCTTTGCCCGCAATGAATGGGGCATGACGGTGTACCCGATTGTTCCCGGTCATGAAATAATAGGCCGTGTGACGGGAGTAGGCAGCCATGTAAAAAAATTTAAAGCAGGAGATATAGCAGCTATTGGTTGCCTGGTAGACAGCTGCCGTGAATGTGATAATTGTAAGGAAGGCCTTGAACAATATTGCAGCAATGGAATGGTGGGTACCTATGGAGGAATGGAAAAAGATGGCAGCGGTGCTACTCACGGTGGGTACAGCAAGTCAATTGTTGCACATGAAGATTTTGTATTGACGGTTTCTGATAAATTACCACTGGAAGGCGTTGCTCCTTTACTTTGTGCAGGTATTACCACCTACTCACCTCTGCGACACTGGAAAATTGGTAAAGGACATAAAGTTGGTATCCTCGGACTTGGTGGCCTGGGACATATGGGTGTAAAACTGGCGGCAGCAATGGGTGCCGAAGTAACAATGCTTAGTCATTCACCTTCTAAAGAGAAAGATGCAAAAAGACTGGGAGCTCATCACTTTGTATTAACTACTGATGAAGCGCAGATAAAAAAGGTGGCCGGATCTTTTGATTTTATTTTAGATACAGTATCAGCAGAACATGATTATAATTTTTATCTCGGACTGCTGCGCACTAATGGGGTAATGGTTTGTGTAGGTGTGCCACCGACGCCGGCACAGATACCTGCTTTTAATCTCATCTTCGGACGCAAAAGCATTGCTGGTTCTCTTATCGGTGGTATTCCTGAAACACAGGAAATGCTGGACTTCTGTGCGGAACATAATATAGTAAGTGATGTGGAAGTAATTGCCATGAGAGATATTAATGATGCCTACGAAAGGATGTTGAAAGGCGATGTACGTTACAGGTTTGTTATTGACATGTCAACACTATAAAAGTTACAATAATAGAAGTTAATTAATAATAGATTTAAAAAGGCTGTCTTCAATGTGATTTTGAAGACAGCCTTGTTTTATTTGAGGAATAAAAAGTCAACGCTATAATTTTTACCCCAGCTCTGGTAATCCTTCGTTATTATACCAATTCAACATTAAGCGTACGTCTATGGATAAATGTCAGGCTGAGTTTATCGAAGCATTATAATCACCCTTCGATAAACTCAGGGTGACAGTGTTATTTTAATGTACAATTAGTATTACTTACTGTGTATTTAATTACCCACAAAAAAGATTATTTGTTTTGCCTGAATAATAATTTCCGGCAAAAACAGTAAACAATCCCTCACATATCAGAGCGGCAGGACTTTTGCCAATAATACATAAACTAAAAATTATGGATACTACACATCATGAAGGCCCTGTAGCTAAAGCTATTGAAGAGCAAACATCAAAACTACCTTCCGATCTTTTTTTATGGGCAGCGCTGGGCTCAATGGGCATATCACTGGCCTTAAAATTATCCGGTGAAAATGCTAAAAGTCTTTTTGTTGGTCAATGGGCTGCACCTTTTTTATTGCTTGGGGTTTATAATAAACTTGTAAAGCTGGAAGGTCATGATAAAGATGATAAAATGGAGAATAAATAAAAAGGATATAATAGAAAACCTATTTATATAGCTGGTCAGGATACGGAAATAACTTAGACAAAAGCTCCGGCTATTATGTATAGCCGGGGCTTTTATAAATTAACTTCTTAGCAATCAATCTGATTTTTTTACATCATAAGTTGTCATTAATAATATTGTATCTGTTATAGCTTCAACAGAATGAGGGATGCGGGGATGAAATGTAATTAATTGCTGCTCATTCATTGCTGTATCTCCTTCCAGCGTTTCCATCCTGATATTTCCTTTTAATACCTGTATAGTGAAGAAACCATTTACAGTATTATCTTTTATTACTGCTGCCGCCTTAAGGGCTGAAAGCACAATTGTTATGTTTTCCGATTTGAAAACAGTAATCGCATTTCTGTCACTTTTGTCCCAGGCATTTTCATCAGTAAGCTGGGTGATGAAACCTGGTAAATCAACAAAAACATACGGAGCATCCAACAGGCGATGACCGGCAGGACGATTAAGTGTAGCATCATTTGATTTTATTTCCATGATCAGCAATTTTACAGTGAATAAATAATTTTATTTGTATAATGATAAAATTGTGCCACAACAAAAAAGTAATTTTATCAGGCCGGATGGATGGCGGTAGAAAATAAAAAAGAGCTGCATAATATGCAACTCTTCGATATCAGCTCCCGCTGCTGGACTTGAACCAGCGACCCTCTGATTAACAGTCAGATGCTCTAACCAACTGAGCTAAGCGGGAATATTTTTTACTTGCCGTTTACTTCAGCAAAGGCAGGTTTAATTTTCTGGCCTGCCCATTATAGCTTTAGCGTAAACGGGGTGCAAAAATAGGGGTTTTAGCTTTTCAACAAGGTATTCACAATCATTTTTTACCGGAAAAGATTGAGGAATCCATTACTGTCCTCCATGCCTGTATACACACCGTCTTCCCGTATCTCCACCGGCCAGTGCTTCAGGTAGTAGCCTTCGCCACTTACATTGTGGCCATTGTGCAAACTGTATTTATAACGGTGAAGCGGACAAACTACATTGCCCAATCCATCAATATATCCGTCTGCCAAAAGGCCCCCGGCATGCGGACATTTATAGGCAATGGCAAAAAGTTGGTTATTGAATTTGGCGACACAGATTTTCTTGCCATTAGCTTCTGCTACTGCAATATTGGTAGAAGCAAAATCCAGTTCGTTGATATGATTGGCTATTTTATGCCAGGTATAATTTTTTTCTGTCATTATCTTTCATCCATTGGAATTATAGAAGTAAGGAATCTTTTAGGGGAATGCATTCTTTTATAAAATTATTTACTCCCGGCATTCCTTAGTATCTCAGTATAAAAATTCTGACTTATATGGATATCTTATGCGGTATAATTCTCTTACTTTTTCCAGTATTGTTGTTCGCAGCACATCAATATTTGTTTTTTCTATAGCAGAAACAAAAACAGCATTCCCGTTTGTTTCATTATTCCACCGGTCTTTTAAATCTTCTAATATTTCTTTTTTGGTGCTTTCTTCCAGCCATTCATCAAATGTTCTTTGTTCATACAAATCCATTTTATTAAAAATGGTCAGCGTTGGTTTTTCAAATGCATTCAGTTCCTGCAAAGTTTTATTAACTACACCCAGTTGCTCTTCATAACCGGTATGCGAAATGTCTACAACATGCAATAGTATATCGGCTTCCCGGACTTCATCCAACGTACTTTTAAAACTTTCAACTAAATGGTGGGGCAGCTTACGGATAAACCCTACTGTATCGCTTAATAAAAATGGAGTGGCTTCAAAAACAACTTTACTGGTAGTAGTATCTAAGGTGGCAAATAATTTATTTTCAGCAAATACTTCTCTCTTGCTCAGCAAATTCATCAGCGTGGATTTGCCGACATTCGTGTAGCCTACCAGTGCCACCCTTATAAATTCCCCCCGGTCTTTTCGTTGTGTAATTGCCTGCTTATCTATTTCAGCTAATCTTTTTCTAAGCAAAGTAATTTTATCTCTTACAATACGACGGTCTGTCTCTATTTCGCTTTCCCCCGGACCTCTTGTTCCGATGCCCCCTCCAAGCCGTTCCAGGTGCTTCCACATACCTCTCAATCTTGGTAGTATATATTGGTATTGCGCCAGCTCTACCTGTGCCTTAGCCTGTGCGGTTTTTGCCCTTCGTGCAAAAATATCAAGAATCAGGTCAGACCGATCTATCACTTTTACCTCTGTTTCCTTTTCAATATTATTTATTTGAGCACCGGTCAGTTCATCATCAAATATTACAATGCGGATATTTTTTCCCTGTACATAGTTTTTTATTTCCTCCAGCTTTCCTTTACCAATAAAAGTTCTGCTATCCGGATGTTGTAATTTTTGAGTGAACCGCTTTACAGTAACAGCCCCGGCTGTTTCAGCCAAAAAAGCCAGCTCCTCTAAATACTCCTGCACCTGTTGCTCTGTTTGATCTTTATTTATCAACCCTACCAGCACAGCCCTTTCTTCGCTTTGAATAACATTTTTTTTGTCCAGCATAATAATAAAAAGAAATTTTCTTCCGGGTCAGTTTGATTGTCCTGTTGATCTTGTCGAAATATAGATAATCAATTAGCTATTTCCGGCAAACTCAGACGGCCAAATTTTTAAAACACTTACTGCAAATGTAAAAAATAAAAAAGCGATTCATCGTAATGAACCGCTGTATAAAATATTTTAAACTTTTTCTTAGATTCCGCTTAAAGTAATTCCGATGGAATACGGCCTTACTACAGGGCCTGATCCGTCTTTAAACACAGGAGTCAACTGGTAACTGCCGTACAAACTAATATGCCCCATACCCACCCTGCCCATAACAGAAAGCCGGGTTTTATTAAAAAAGGTTTTGCTGGCTTCTTTAAGTGTAAAACTGCCAAGAGACCCTCCATTTTTGTTTTCAAATTTCGTATTGCGGGTATGGGCATTTAATAACGTACCAACTTTTACACCAATCGAAGTTTTGAACCCTTTACCCGTCAATGGGTCGGCAGAATAACGAAATTCAATGGGTGCTTCGAAATAAACAATTGCCAGTTTTGTTTTTTTGAAATGATTTGTGTCTGCTACATTGGTAAAACCAATTTCAGGAGTAGATTCTTTAATACCCAGCCTGGTTTTTGTAAAAATCATGTGATCGCTGGAAATGCCCGGACCGAATGCCATACTTAGTTTTGGGTTGGTCTTAAAAGGAAAATCAAACATAAAATACGCATTAATGCTTTTGGACAAACCTGCCGTATTAATAGTATCGGGTATGCCTGCCCAGGCAGTATATCCCAACTGAACAAATAAATGATCATTAGCCCTGTTGGATAAATTAATAGGTTCTTTTTTCTTGGGGGGTTCAGGAATCGTCTGTGCAAGTAATGTTGATGCCAGAAAAGCACAGATAGCTAAAGAGAATATCTTCTTCATAATTTATAAGTAGTGGACAAATGTATTTTCATCCCGGTTAACAAAAGGTTAAAGAACCTCTGTTGTAATTCTTTATGCTGGTTAATAAAAAAGCGGAACATTGTTCCGCTTTTAATTGTTGTGGACCCTGCAGGGCACGATCCTGCGACCCCCTGATTATGAG
>JBKJXQ010000100.1:0-3230 GCA_046716235.1 Chitinophagaceae bacterium | reverse complement strand
AACCGTATCCGTTTCACACAGGAAATAAAAGAAACTTCTACTTTAAAATTACCACCGGTTTCCAAAACAAAAACAAAGGAAATGGATATGGCAGACAAATTGATTGATCTGCTAACAGAAAAATTTGACATTAGTAAATATAAAGACAACTATACGGCTAAGCTTTTAAAAATTATTAAAAATAAGTCAAAAGGTAAAAAGAGCAGTACGCCGAAAATGAAAGTGGTGTATAAACAAAGTGATAACCTGATGGATATGTTAAAAGCAAGTTTAGGTGGGAAAAAAAGTAAAGCGTCTTAAGAAAGTTAAACATGAGTTTAAGTAAATACAATCAAAAAAGAAATTTTAAATCCACTGCTGAACCTGAAGGAAAATCAGGAAAATCGAAAAAGGAGCTGATTTTTGTAGTTCAAAAACATGCAGCTTCTCATTTACACTATGATTTTCGCCTTGAACTGGATGGCACTTTAAAAAGCTGGGCAGTTCCCAAAGGGCCGTCTATAAACCCGGAAGACAAAAGACTTGCAATGATGGTGGAAGACCATCCTTACAATTACAAAGATTTTGAAGGCAATATTCCAAAAGGAAATTATGGTGCCGGGAATGTCATCGTTTGGGATAATGGAATCTACACAGCAAAAGATGCATTGAATGAGGAGGATGGCAGGAAAAAAATAAAAGCAGGATTATTAAAAGGTCATATTGCAATAATCCTGAAGGGCAAAAAATTAAAAGGAGAATTCGACCTGGTACAATTGAAAGGGAAGCAGGAAAACGCCTGGTTGCTGATCAAGAAAAAAGATCGTTATGCAAAAGCTGAAGATATTCTTAAAATGAATAAATCGGTACTCACCAATGTCACGCTGGAAACATTAAATAAAAAATCAACAAATAAAGAAAATAGCGGAAAACCACCTGTCCCTGAAAAAGAAATTATTCAAACAAAAAAAGCAGCATTTATAAAACCTATGCTGGCTGATACAGTTGCATCCTCTTTTGACAGAAAAGGCTGGATCTTTGAAATAAAATATGATGGTTACAGAACTATAGCTGTAATAAATAAAGAGAAGGTAGATCTGTTTAGCCGCAATCAACTTTCTTTTAATACAAAGTTTAAAAGTATTGCATCAGAATTAAAGAAGATAAAACACCAGGCCGTACTTGATGGAGAAGTAGTAATAGAAGATGAAAAAGGCCGTTCGGATTTTCAACTATTGCAAAACTATCAGAAAACAGGCAAGGGAATTTTAAAGTATTATGTATTTGACACATTAAACCTTGATGGAAAAGATACTTCGCAGCTTTCCCTTTTACAAAGAAAAGAATTAACTAAAATGCTATTGTCAAAAAACAAATTTGACAATATATTTTACTCGGAACACATTGAGGAAAAAGGGAATTCATTTTTCAAGTTGGCAATAAAAAATAATTACGAAGGAATAATGGCAAAAGATGGCGCCAGTGTATACAGGCCAGGGAAAAGAAGCAGTGAATGGCAAAAGATAAAAATTATCCAGCAGGAAGAGGCAATTATTATCGGAATTACAGAACCGAAAGGTACAAGAGGATATTTTGGCGCCCTATTATTAGCTCAATATGACGGGCCCATATTAAAATACATTGGCAACTGTGGAACTGGTTTTAACGATGAAACATTGAAAGAACTACATGCAAAATTCAAATCTTACTTTATAAAATCATCCCCCGTCGAAGAAAGGATAAAGCTCACTGGTAAAGTGCAATGGATAAAACCCAAATTTATTGCCCAGGTTAAATTTTCAGAAATTACGCAGGACGGATATCTGAGGCACCCGGTATATTTAGGATTAAGAATTGACAAAACATCAAAAGAAGTTAAAGCTAAATCCGTTACGAATAAGAACAAAAACCCGGATGAAATTATTACTTCAAATTCAAATGATAAGAAAATAAGTGCTGCGACAGAAACAGATATGAAAATCGGCAAAATTGTTTTGCATTTATCCAATCAGAATAAAATGTATTTCCCGGATGATAAAATTACCAAGGGCGATGTTATAAATTATTATATTGAGGTAGCAGATATAATGTTGCCATATTTAAAAGACCGGCCTCAATCTATGAACCGGTTTCCCAATGGCATTAATGGTCAGAGTTTTTACCAGAAAGATGTAGATACTGAAAAAATACCTTCCTGGTTAAAAACAATTCCTGTTTTTTCTGAATCCAATCAAAAAGAGATTGATTATTTATTATGTAATGATAAAGCCACTTTACTATACATGTCTAATTTAGGGTGTATCGAAATTAATCCGTGGAACTCAACTGTAAAGCATATTGAAAACCCTGATTGGATGGTAATCGATTTAGATCCTGAAAAAAATGATTTTAAAGAAGTAGTTACCGCTGCTCTTAAAGTTAGAGAGGTGATGGATGAGTTAGAGACGGAATGTTATTGCAAAACTTCTGGTTCATCAGGCTTGCACATCTATATTCCTTTGGGCGCAAAGTATGATTATAACACTGTCAAAATTTTTGCTGAACTCATTGCACATACTGTTAATGTACGATTACCTGAAACAACAACCATTATAAGAAGCATACAAAAAAGAAATAAAAAAATATATATCGACTTTTTGCAAAACAGGTATGGTCAGACATTGGCTGCACCGTATTCTATAAGACCTAAACCAGGTGCTACCGTATCAACCCCATTGGAATGGAGTGAAGTAAACAAAGATTTATCACCATCTCAATTCACTATAAAAAATGTGATTAAGCGATTGGAAAAAAAAGGAGATTTATGGAAGCCTGTTTTAAAAAACGGAGCCAATCTTGATAAAATAATCAAAAAGCTTTCAGTCGAAAAAATACCAACTAAGCAATAGATACCCTTACATGGGCCTCCTCTTAGAAACTTACATAATGATGATAAGCTAACCGAACGACGAAGTGTTCGATGCTTCGTTTCACTCAGCACAGGCTCCACAGGCGATAATAGTAGCATTACAGTTGGTTATCAAAAAAAAGATTATTCCTTAAATTTTTTTTTCAACTCCATCAGCTTAGCCTGGAAAGCATTCATTGGCTCAGCTTTTTTATTTGCCGGTTTCTGATTTCTTAGTTCTGACTTTGTAACTCTAACTTCAGTCTTCTCTCCCCCATATTTTAATGATAAGGCAATTCTTTTCCTCGCAATATCAACTTCCACTACGGTGGCCATTACTTTTTGTCCCAGCTTCACCGCTTCA
>JBKJXQ010000099.1:0-2994 GCA_046716235.1 Chitinophagaceae bacterium | reverse complement strand
TTTGTATTGCAGGATTTGATGGCTATTTTAAGAGAATCAATCCTGCTGTTTCAAAATTATTAGGCTTTTCCGAAGAGGAATTATATGCCAGACCCATAAGTAGTTTTGTTTACGCACCAGACCTTAAAATTACAATCGAAACTAGAGAACAAGTATATAAAAATAAGCCTCTTTTAAATTTTGAAAATCGGTATTTAACTAAAAGTGGAGCCATTGTTTGGTTGTCTTGGACATCC
Organism: Chitinophagaceae bacterium; assembly: GCA_046716235.1. Classification (GTDB taxonomy): domain Bacteria; phylum Bacteroidota; class Bacteroidia; order Chitinophagales; family Chitinophagaceae; genus JJ008. Next base: position 2,758 of record JBKJXQ010000099.1, on the reverse strand, counting down.
ATGCCCATCGAGTCCGAAAAATTAGTATATGCCATTGCCAAGAACATTACTCACAAAAAGAAAGTCGAAGAAGAGCGCAATTTACTTCTTGCAAACCTCACGCAAATCAATAAGGAACTTACCGTTTTATCACACAAAACATCCCATGATTTAAAGTCCCCTATTAATAATATGCTTTCGGTTTTTAGTCTTATCGATGTATCTAAAATCAATGATCCGGAAACCTTGGAATTGATTCAAATTCTTAAATTAACCAGTGAAAATTTAAAACAAACTTTAAACGATTCGATTGATGAATTAGTTGAAAATGAAAATATAAATACTCAAATCGAAGAAATAAATTTAAATGAATCACTTTCAGAAGTTCTTGCATCCATAAATTCCTTGGTACGCGATTCAAAAGCAATTATTAATATTGACTTTTCAGCTTTTGAGAATGTTTCTTTTAACAAGGCCTATATCAAAAGTATTTTTCTGAATTTAGTTACCAATTCGATTAAATATGCAAAACCGCATCATGCGCCAGTAATTACTATTCAATCTAGAAAAGTTAATGACGTGAACCAATTAATTTTTTCTGATAATGGACTTGGTTTTTATATGGATAAAGTAAAAGACAAGATTTTTGGTTTGTACGAAAAATTCCATAGCAACATTGACAGTAACGGTATAGGACTGTATTTGGTCTACAATCACATCACTAGTTTAGGTGGAAAAATTGCAGTAGAAAGTAAAATAAATGAAGGTGCTACATTCATTATTTCCTTCAAATATTGAAAAAAAAAGAATGCAGTACCTTCATAAATTAAGATGCTATTATTTTACAATCCCATTCTGATCTATTAAATACAGTAATGAAGCCATAGTTGCGGCTCCTAACTCTAATTCTCTTTTATTGATCGCATCAAAAGTGTCATTTGCAGCATGATGGTAATCAAAATAGCGTTGTGAATCTGGTTGTAATCCAACTTTTACGATATGATTTGATTTCAATGGGCCAATATCAACACCAGAATGTCCTTTTACAAATTTATGAACTAAATAAGGTTCGAATAAAGTTTCCCAACTACTGATTTTATTAAAATTTGCTTCATCGGCATCAATTGAAAAACCTCTTGGTGAAAAACCTCCTGAATCACTTTCCAAAGCAAAAATATGGTTTTCATTATTTTTATTGGATTGATCTTCATATTCTTTTCCGCCGCGAACACCATTTTCTTCGTTCATGAACAATACCACACGAAGCGTATTTTTAGGTTTATACCCTATATTTTTAAAGATATTCAATACTTCCATACTTTGCACACAACCAGCGCCATCGTCATGAGATCCGTCCCCTAAATCACAGGAATCAAGATGTCCTCCAACGACCATTATTCTCTCAGGATGTTCAGAACCCGTTATTTCTCCAACAACATTATAAGACAAAACATCATCAAATGTCTGGCAGGATTGTTTTAAATAGAATTGTGCATTGGGTTTATCTTTCAGACTTTTGCTTAAAAGTTCTGCACCATTTGTACTAATCGCAGCAGCCGGAATTCGTTGTTCTTTTGAAATTTCTCCATAATTAGTGGCACCGGTATGTGGCAAATCATCCAATCGCAAATTCATCGATCTGACAATTACCGCTAATGCGCCCAGCTTCCCGGCTTCTTTTGCGCCTGAGGATCTTTGGTCGACACAACTGCCATACGCTTTGAAAGTTTCTATGAATTCAGGATTCATAGCTCTGTTAAAGAAAATGATTTTTCCTTTTACTTTTGCTTCCCCTAATTCAACTAATTCTTCTATACTTTTCACTTCAATTATAGTGGCTTGTAATCCTTTTTTTGGAGTGGCAACTGAGCCGCCCAGTGCGCATATTGGGAAAGAAATTTTTTGATTTCCAATTTGTAAATACCCGACTTCTTTTTCGCCCCGAACCCATTTTGGCACCATCACTTCCTGAAGGTACACTTTGTCTAATCCTAAGGTTTCCAATTGCGCTTTAGTATACAAAACTGCTTTTTCTGCTCCGGTTGAGCCCGATAATCGAGAGCCAATTTTATTAGATAAATGGTCTAGCCAAGGATAACATTGGGCATTGGTCAAGGATGATTTATAAATTTCCTTCACCGTTTGTTCTTCTTTAGTTTGAGCAAAAAGAAGAATTCCGTTAAGGAATAGTGCAACACATAAAATTGATTTTTTCATAATTTAATACGGTGATGGTTTGAATTTTTCGGTTTGAATAGGAACGGCAATTTCGTAATTCTTAATGAATATTTGATAGCAGCTTTAAAAAAAACTAATAAATTATTTTTTCTGGATTTATAAAAAACAAATAAAGCCATTAATCTTCGTGACGTTTTTTTCAAGTACACTTTTTTATAAAAAAAACCCTTCGGTATAAATACCGAAGGGCTGATCATAAATAACCAAACATTTACTTAATCAATACAAAATCAACTTTATTATCAATGCTGGAATCAGTACCTACAAAAGCTTGAAAAGCACCCGGTTCAGCAATAAATTGTAAATCAGAATTATAGAATTTTAGTTCTTCAACAGAAATTTCGAAAGTTACTGTTTGTTTTTCTCCTTTTTTAAGGGCTATTTTTTGGAATCCCTTCAACTCTTTGACAGGTCTTGTAACCGTACCCACTAAATCTCTTATGTACAATTGTACTACTTCTTTTCCATCATAATTCCCAGTATTTGTTACATCAACGCTTACCATTACTTTTTCGTTGAAATTCATTTTATCGGATGAAAT
>JBKJXQ010000098.1:0-2521 GCA_046716235.1 Chitinophagaceae bacterium | reverse complement strand
TGGTATAATAGTCCCCTAATACGGTTAAATCATAATTATCGCTAAGTGCAAAATAGTACCCTAAATTTTGAAGTGAAAATCCTCGGTTATTAGAGTCGTTATAACTGGGTAATATTAATCCCGAAATACTAGTCTCTTTGCTCATTGGAAAAAAAGCAAAAGGCAAAGCAATAGGGGTAGGAACATTGGCAATAACCATATTGGTCAATCCAGTCACCACTTTTTTGCCAGGGATAAACTTTACTTTATCAGTTTGAAAATAATATTCTGGATTATCTATATCTTTTGAAGTTGTAAATCGGGCCCCTTTTAAAAAATAAACGGAATCATTTTCTTTTTTGGTTATTGTAGCTTTTATTTTAAATTCTCCTTGATCGGATCTTGAATTCCAAATTAGCGCTTTTTTAGTTTTAAAATTAAAGCGTATCGAATCGGGTTCGATTACATTAGCACCTTGTTTGAAATTTGGAAATTGAGTATAGGCACCAGTAGAATCTTTGATACGTCCTGCATATACCTCGTTTTTTTCATAATCCATAATGATTATTCCAGACTTCAATTCAACGTCTTGATAATACAATTCGGCTTTATCGTAAAGCGTAATGATTTTTTTCTTCTGATCTATTTTAGCATACTGATTCGCTTTGTATTTTACTTTACCGTCAAGGAAAGCCTTTTTAGGTTTAAGGGTGTCCGTTTTTATCGTATCGCTTTCTTTTTCAAGAGTTAAAACAGGTCTTGGATCTTTAGTGTCACTTTTTTTAGTGCTATCTATTTGTCTGTTAGAGGGTATAGCTGTCTTTTTTTTGGGTATGTCTTGAGAATATAATTTACCAGAACCTAATGATAGGAAAAATGATAATAAAACGATATTAAATAAGTTTGTATACAAAGGTTTAAATGCTATTTTTGTAAAAGTATGGCCTGTTTTTTGACATGTCAAACTTACATATAATTTTTTGTCAAAAATAGTCAAATAAAAAATTTTATGACAGTAGTGTTTTAATTAAATTAACTTTTGGATTTATGCATATTACATATAAAATAAAAACAATATTAACTTTTTTTTTGACGATACTTTCTCTAACAAGCTTTAGTCAATCCAATATCTTCAAAGTAACTTTAGATGCGGGTCATGGGGCTCATGATTTTGGAGCTGTTTATGAAGGTCGTGTTGAAAAGAACATTGCTTTGGCAGTAGTTTTGAAGGTGGGCAAAATACTAGAGTCTACAAAAGAAATAGATGTCAATTATACCCGAAAAACTGATGTTTTTATTGATTTGATTGAAAGAGCAAATATTGCAAATAGATTCAATGCCACTATTTTTGTATCTATACATTGTAATGCCAATAGAAATACTGCTGCAGATGGTACGGAGACTTACGTAATGGGTTTGAGTAAAGTGGCATCAAATCTTGAAGCTGCAAAAAAAGAGAACTCTGTAATTACATTAGAAAAAGATTACAAGCAAAAATATGAAGGATTTGATCCTAACTCTCCTGAAACCATGATAGGTATGACCTTGATGCAGGAGGAATATTTAGACAATAGCATTTCTCTGGCAAGTAAGATTGAAGATTCTTTTGGAGATTTAGGAAAGAAAATACGTGGAGGTGGAGTCAAGCAAGCCCCTTTTATGGTGCTTCATAAAGCATATATGCCAAGAGTTTTAATAGAAATGGGTTTTATTTCGAATACAATTGAAGGGAATAAGTTGAATTCAGAAGATGGACAGGAAGAAGTAGCACGAGCAATAGCAGATGCAATTATCAGCTATAAAAAAGAATATTTTGGTAATGGAGAGGTTGAAATTTTTGAAGAAAAACCGTCACAAAAAATAAATGCAAAACCAATTAAAGACTCAGTTGCACCTGCTAAACCAAAAATGATTTCTCAAACAGCTGGATCCTTCCAAGCAAAAAATTCTGTTGATACTTCTAAAACGTTATTTAAAGTACAGCTTTCTGCCAGCAGTAAAAAATTAGAATTAAATCCGAAAAATTTTAATGGTTTAAAGAATATTTCTGTAACACGTGAAGACAGAATGTATAAGTACATGTATGGAGAGACATCTAACTATGAAGAGGCTAAAAAACAATTAAATGAGGCCAAAGAAAAAGGATATATTTCGGCATTTTTGATAGCGTTTAAAAATGGAGAAAAAATCAATATTCAAGATGCTATTAGATAAAAGCACTTCTATTTTAGAGTGTTTTTTCTACCAAACATCCCTTTATTTCTCAATATGACAAGAGAACTCAGACCCTTAATTTTAATAATCATTCTATTTTTTAGTTTGAATATTTTCCCTCAATCTAATTCTAAGTTTACAGTTATTTTAGATGCTGGTCACGGAGGTAAAGATCCGGGTAATTCCTATCATGGTTTTGTTGAAAAGGAAATTGCGCTTAAAACTACCCTAAAACTTGAAAAATATCTAAAAAAAGAGACTGATATTCAGGTTGTTCATACCAGAAAATCGGATGTTTTTATTGAATTAAAAGATAGACCTAAAAAAG
>JBKJXQ010000097.1:0-4832 GCA_046716235.1 Chitinophagaceae bacterium | reverse complement strand
CTGCTTATCTCTTTTTACAATAAGATTGACCCGGTTTTTACAGAAAATTATTTCAGAAAATTATCCCAATAAATCTTTGTTATGCTGATGTACTTTAATAATTTAAAAAATATCATGAAAAAATATTTTCTATTTATTTTCCTCTTGCATTTTCTTGTTACCGGATACTCTCAACCAACCAATAAATATATATTATTAAAACCCGACCGTGTTTTTGATGGAGAAAAAATGCAAACTGGTTGGGTAGTGTTACTAAAAAACGATTCTATTGAACAGGCTGGCAGCATGTTATTCAAGTTACCCGCAGGTACACAGATTATTGAATTAAAAGGATACACCTTGTTACCGGGATTAATTGAAGGCCACTCCCATTTATTTCTACATCCCTATAATGAAACATCGTGGGATGACCAGGTATTAAAAGAATCGAGAGCTGAAAGAACGGCAAGAGCTGTTAATCATGCTAAGGCCACATTGATGGCAGGCTTTACCACCGTAAGAGATTTAGGAACAGAAGGTGCTATGTATGATGATGCAGGTTTAAAGAAAGCCATTGAAAAAGGAGTGATACCCGGGCCACGGATGATTATTGCAACCAGAGCTATTGTAGCCAAAGGAACGTATGGACCAAAATCCCCCTCAGCAGATGTTGAGTTACCACAAGGTGCGGCTGAAGTATCCGGCATTGAAGATATGGCGGATGAAGTAAGAATGCAAATTGCTAAAGGTGCAGACCTGATAAAAATTTATGCGGACTACCGATGGGGCAGAGATGGTGAAGCTGCCGCCACTTTTTCAACCGAAGCTATAGCTAGTGCTGTATCGATAGCAAAAAGTAGTAACCGGGAGGTAGTTGTACATGCTGCTACACCAGAAGGAATGAAACGGGCTATCAATGCCGGTGTATCCACAATAGAGCATGGAGATAATGGCACAGAAGAAGTTTTTAAATTGATGAAAGAAAAAGGAGTAGCTCTCTGTCCTACCCTTGCAGCAGGCGATGCCATACAACAATACCGGGGTTGGAAAAAAGAAATTGGCCCCGAACCTAAAAGTATAACTGATAAGAAAAAAAGTTTTCAGCTGGCATTACAGGCTGGTGTTACCATTTGCATGGGCGGCGATGCAGGTGTTTATGCACATGGAGATAATGCAATAGAAATGGAACTGATGGTAGAGTACGGCATGAAGCCGCTCGATGTTTTAAAATCTGCCACCTCCATAAATGCAGATGTATTTGGATATGGCAATAAAATCGGCAGGATTAAAAAAGGTTTACTGGCCGATATGATTGCAGTAGAAAACGATCCTTCCACCGATATAAAAAATATCAGGAGAATAAAATTGGTGATGAAAGGCGGGGTAATATATAAACAGTAATTATTTTGCAAGCCCTTTACCAATAATACCCCCACTGACTTCAAGCGTTGTTCCATGCACTGCATCATTCTCCATTATAAATTTTATAGTTGACACTATTTCGGCCGTCTTTACTAAACGGCCCAGGGGTATTTCATTTATGATATTTCTTAATATTTCTGGCTTTATTGACGTGAGTATGGGCGTTTCGACATAACCAGGAGCAATCGAAGCAATGCGGATATTTTTTATTCCTTTTGCATGAAACTCGCCTGCCAATATTTTGGGCCACAATGCAAGGGATGCTTTGGTAGAAGCATAATTTAATTGCCCTAACTCTCCTGATTTATTGATAGAAGAAATGGGAATTAAAACACCTTCCCACTTATTATCAATCATGCGGATAGCCGCTTCACGGAGTGTTAAAAAAACACCAGTCATATTCACATCAATGACCTGCTTCCATTGTTCGGTGGTCATAAACTTTTTTACTTTTCCAGTTTCCCTGTCGGGACTAACAAGAAAACAATCACGGATAATGCCAGCACAGGCCAATACTGTATTAATTTTTCCAAACGAAGTCACCGCAAAATCCATAAATGACTGTACCGATAATTCATCGGTAACATCTACTACCGATGTAACAGCATTACCGCCATTACCTATAATTGTTTGCCTTACTGTATTTAACTTCTCTTCATTCATATCACCAAGAACCACTTTAGCTCCGAGGGCAGCTAAAGCTACTGCTGATGCTTCTCCTATTCCGCTGGCAGCTCCTGTAATAACAATAACACTGTTTTTTACCTGCATGTTTATTTATTGAGAAAGTGTTTTATGATTGATACTATTTCCCTGGCCCCTTCACCGTACAACATTGTCTGATGATTGCCCTGCACTTTTGCATAGATACAATTTTTCATCAGCTCTACCGTTTCCATTGCATTTTCTTCCGGTAGTAATGCCCCCCCCATCGTGTAAATTCCAGGTGCATTAATTAAAATGGCGGGATGTTCAACTTCCTTCAGGTAGTCCGTCCAGGGTTCTCCCAAACTTCCTTTCATAACGGCTTCCATCATGTGTGAAAGTTGCGGAATACAACTTACCGTACCATCAGCATTTTTTTTGACATCGGCAAGGTAATAGCTATTCATATTTTCATCCCAAAATTGGAGGTAAGGAGCTGCTTTTACTTTTTGAATATATGCGGCAAAAGAATCAAAATTTTGTTCCAATCTTCCGAGTGCAGGGCCGAGCATCTCTTTTGTATTGGGATGCATTTTTGCTGCGGCATCCATCAATATTAATCTGTCCACTCTTGCCGGATAAAATTTTGCAAGGTATAAAGCAAGGAAGCCCCCAAAAGAGTGGCCGGCTAAAATAACTTTATCAATTTTGAGTGTATCCATTAAGCCAATTATATCAGCTGCATGTTCTTTCATCGTATACCCCGAACCAGGTGCTTCACTTTCTCCCCTTCCCCGAAGATCAACAGAAAATACATTAAATGCAGGACTTAATCCCGCAGCTGCTAAACCATCAAATGCATGAGCATTGGCTGTTAATCCATGCATGAAAATAATGGCTGGTTGCTCCCCCTCAAACTCAAGGTAATGAAGCCTGATACTATTAGCGTTTATATAATGTTTTGTCATTATTATTTTTTTGTTCTCTGTAAGAAATTCTATTCAGTATACTTTTCTCTTAACTCTCTCTTCAAAATCTTTCCTGCTACATTCCGGGGCAATTCATCCATAATAATTACTTTATATATTTTTTGAAACCTTGCTTCCAGATTTTGATTGGTCCAGCATTTTATTTCTATTGGCGTAGCAGCAATCCCCTCATTCAATACAACAGCAGCTACCGGTGTTTCACCCCATTCTTCATGTGGCACACCAAATACGGCTACATCTTTTACAGCAGGATGACGGATCACCACTTCTTCAATATCTGATGGATATACATTGACACCACCGGAAATGATCAGGTCTTTTTTTCTACCCGTTAAAAATAAAAAACCATCGGTATCTACATAACCCATATCACCGGTAAACAGCCATCCGTCTTTTACAGATTCCTTTGTTTGCTCCGGGTTTTTATAATATTCAGTCATCAACAAAGGGCCTCTTCCAACTATTTCGCCAATTTGTCCTGTTTGCAATTCCTTTTCTTTATCATCCACAATTTTCAGTTCCATAAACTGTGGCGCCATTCCTACACTTCCTGTCTTCTTCAATACATCATTCTTATCCAGTATCGTCATAAATCCTTCTGTAAGGCCATAGAGTTCGTAAAAAACATTCGGAATTCTCTTATTTAATTCCTGTTTATGTTCAAGTAATAAAGGTGCACCTACTGAAAGTATATATTCCAGTGATGATAAATTTTGTTTATTAAAATCTTCCCTCTGTAAACAACTAATAACCTGTGAGGGGACAAGAATGGTATGTGTTACTTTTTCTTTATGGATGATATCAACAACTTCCTTTGCATCAAAGTGACTCATTAAAACATAAGTACAACCTAAAAACATGGCCGGCATCAGCGTTAAAAATGAACCGTTAAAAATGATGGAGCCTGAATGCATAACTACAGATTCAGGAGTCATACGGTATGCGTTGGCAAATAAAGAACCATACAATGCTCTTACAGCATGGCTGATAACAATTCCTTTTGGTAATCCTGTTGTACCGCTGCTATAAATGATATTATATGGATCATCACCCGTCACATCCGCTAAAACCGGTGGTTCTGTAGTCTGCTTTTGTTTTTGAATATGGTAATCCTGGTATCCATCTTCATTGGCATCAATCACCCAGAAATTTTTCGGGGGGATATTCTTCAGTTTTTTTCTTACCACATCAATTTGTGCGGTAAGATTTTGGCTGGTGATAACCAATTTCGTATCTGAATTATCCAGTAAATTGAACAACCCCTGGCCCCGCAATAAAGGACTCAATGGAACTGCCACCGCACCAATGGAAGCACAGGCCCAATAGATTTCCCACAACTCTAATGAATTGGAAAGCAATGTCGCTACTTTATCTCCTTTGCCAATTCCGCCTGCTATAAGAGCATTGGACAAACGGTTTACTTCTTCATAAAGCTGTTTGTAACTAAGCCGTTTATCTTCAAAAATAATAGCAGGGTACTGCGGCCGGTTAATAGCATGATGCCTGAGCCAGTGTTGTATTGTCAGTAATTGGAGCGACATAATTTAATAAATAAGGTGGCATCCGCCGCGGCGGATGCCACCATTATACGCTATACGAAGTTATTTCTTTGCCTTCGGTGTATTGGGAATATGAGCTTTCAATTCAACAGAGAACAAACGACCTATTAAAGGTGAACCCACAAACTCCCGTTGTTCTGTATTAAATAGGTTGCTGATACCTGCACCCAAGCTCAACATACTGTTCAGTTTTACACCGGCACTGATATCAACCGTAGTAAATCCTCCCAATGCTCCC
>JBKJXQ010000096.1:0-7793 GCA_046716235.1 Chitinophagaceae bacterium | reverse complement strand
AGCAATTGTTTTACAGGAATATGTATTTCACTACCCTTGTGTCTGCAAAGTTTTCGTTTTATCTCTCCTACAGAAAATTTATACAACTTTTCAATTTCTTTAAACCGTTGAATATTATCCTGCAGATTATTCTTCACCTGGGGATATACCTTGCTGATGGAAGGAATAAGTTCGTTTCTGAAAAAATTTCGGGTATACTTTGAAGATTGATTAGATGAATCTTCTACAAAATCAAGTTTATTTTCTTTGGCAAATTCGAGTAGTTCCTCTTTAGAAAAACTCAATAATGGTCTGCGTATATAGTCATTCTTAGCGGGAATACCTGTAAGACCATGAAGTCCTGTGCCCCGAAAAAAATTCATCAACACCGTTTCGTTATTATCATCTGCATGATGAGCCGTTAAAAGAAAATTTCGGCTATCAGGTTTGGGATTGTTACTACTGACTAATTCAGCAAACCAATTATATCGCAACTCTCTTGCTGCTTCCTGTGTTGATAATTTATTCTCCGCCGTGTACTTATTAGTATCAAACTGTTGAACCAATACTTCTACTCCATATTTTTTTCCTAATTCTCTTACAAATTGTTCATCCCGTTCACTCTCCTCTTCTCTCAATTGAAAATTACAATGAGCAATACTGAAGTCATATTCTGCCTGTTGGCATAGTTCGCATAAGACAACAGAATCTACCCCACCGCTTACAGCAATCAGCAATTTATCTTTTAGCAAAAAAAGATGTTGTTCTTTAATAACATGTTGAAACCTTGATAGAATATTCACTTTGTCTTATTTCTTTAATTATATCAGCAAAGAATATACAGTAACGTTTATAGCAGCCTTTCTGCACCCGCCTCAAAAAGTCAATTCCTCCCAGGCTCCTCTCAATTCTCCCAAAGCATGATTTTCGCCTGCTTTTTTTGCTTCCTCCATTCCTTTCACATACACGGCAACCGCTTCCTCTGTTTTATTATTTCTTTCAAGCAACTTGGCCAGGTGATAGTAACTTCCAATATAACCAGGCTCTCTGTTTAAGATTTCTTCAAATAATGATTTTGCAGCTTCATCATCACCTTTTTTTATATATTCCAATGCCATAGCATGCTGCACAAAACTATCCTCCGGGTTTGACTTCAAAAATTCTTTCAACTTATCCATCCTGTTCATGGTAAAAAATTATTAATTAATAATGCTCAATTATTAATTGCCTTTCATATCTTTGTTTTAGTTGCATAAACAACCATTTTTAATATTGATATATGAAAATATTAGTTTGTATCAGTAAAACGCCGGATACAACGGCAAAAATAGCTTTCACCGATAACAACACGAAATTCGATGTAACCGGTGTGCAGTGGATCATCAACCCTTACGATGAATGGTATGCTCTTGTAAGAGCTATTGAATTAAAAGAGGCTGATAGTTCTGCTGTTATTCATTTAATAACAGTTGCCAGTGCAGATGCAGACCCTATTATACGCAAAGCCCTTGCACTCGGTGGAGATGAAGCCATCCGGGTAAATGCCGACAGCCATGATAGTTTTTTTATTGCTTCGCAGATTGCAGAAGTGGCAAAACAAGGAGGGTATGATTTGATATTAACAGGAAAAGAAACGATTGACTATAACGGCTCTTCTATTGGTGGAATGGTGGCCGAATTACTTGATCAACCATATATTTCGCTGGCAACAAAACTTGAATTAGCAGGAAATATAGCATCCATCACAAGGGAAATTGAAGGTGGAGAAGAAATTAATGAAGTAGCACTACCGGTAGTAGTAAGTGCACAAAAGGGAATGGCCGAAGCAAGAATTCCCAACATGAGAGGTATTATGGCAGCAAGAACAAAACCTTTAAGAGTAGTGGAACCCATTGCTGCCGATTCACTAACCAGTGTTGCAGGTTTCGGTTTACCTCCGGCTAAATCAGGTGTAAAATTAGTTGCTGCCGATAATGTAGAGGAACTTATACGATTACTTCACGAAGAAGCAAAAGCCTTCTGATTGCAGAGCCATTTAAAATTTACCAATCTCAAAATTTTACAAAATGTCTGTTTTAATATTTATTGATACCGCTGATGGTCAAGTAAAAAAATCTTCATTAGAAGTTCTTACTTACGGTGCTAAAGTAGCCGAACAACTTGGCACATCTGCTGAAGCTGTTATACTTAATACAGTAAGCGATGATCTTTCTTCGTTAGGAAAATATGGTGTAAAGAAAATTCACCAGATAACTAATGAATTTTTAAATCACCTGGATGCCCAGCTATATACTAAAATAATTTCCCAGGTGGCAACAGCCATCGATGCTAAAGTGATTATTTTTTCAAATAATGTAGTGGGTAAATCAATTGCACCCCGTTTGTCTGTCAGTCTAAAAGCTGGCCTTGTTTCTGGTGCCGTCGCATTACCCGACACCAGCAATGGATTTATAGTAAAGAAAAATGTTTTTTCCGGTAAAGCATTTGCCAATATTAGTGTCCATACCGACATTAAAATTATTGCCCTTAGTCCCAATGCATACCAGACAAATGCCGGAGATGGTACCGCCGAAGTTGTGGCCTTCAATGCAACAGTAGATACATCCAAAATAAAAGTGACCAGTGTAACCAAAGCAAGTGGTGAAGTACCATTAACAGAAGCAGAAATAGTGGTGAGTGCCGGCCGTGGTCTAAAAGGGCCGGAAAACTGGGGCATGGTGGAAGAATTAGCAAAGACATTGCATGCTGCCACAGCCTGTAGCCGCCCCGTTGCTGATGCACATTGGAGACCGCATAATGAACATGTAGGACAAACGGGTTTTGCCATAGCCCCCAATCTTTATATTGCCATCGGCATTTCCGGAGCCATTCAGCATTTGGCCGGAGTTAACCGGAGCAAGGTAATTGTAGTCGTTAATAAAGACCCAGAAGCTCCTTTCTTCAAAGCCGCCGATTATGGTATTGTAGGTGATGCGTTTGACATAGTACCAAAGATGACAGAAGCTATTAAAAAGCTTAAAGGATAGCAATCCTCCCTTAAAAGTATTCTCCATTTTTAATAAATTACTATTAAAGCCTTTCATTGCTTTGGAAGGCTTTTGTTTTTATATTTGCTGTTCAAACAAATAAGAAAATTTCCGTCGCAGGCGGGTTTGATTCATGAAGAAAATAGAACTGGAAATAGTGGCTTTATCCCACAGCATTACTCAAACACATTCCTATGCTGTGGTACTCGGCGAAGTAAATGGTCTGCGTCGTTTACCCATTGTCATAGGTGGCTTTGAAGCCCAGGCAATTGCAGTTGCATTGGAAAAAATGCAACCAAGCCGTCCGCTAACTCATGACCTGATGAAAAACTTTATGACGGCCTTTGCTATTGACCTTCATGAAATCATCATTTGCGATCTGCAGGAAGGAATTTTTTATTCAAAGTTGCTCTGCTCAACTGAAAATGATACAGTAGAAATAGATTCCAGAACATCAGACGCCATTGCACTGGCGGTAAGATTTGGCTGCCCTATTTATACTTATGAAAATATTCTGGAAAGTGCCGGCATTCTTATGGAAGATACTGAAACCAAAGGGAAAAAGAAAAAGGTAAAACAGGAAGTAACTGTAGAAGACGACAAACCAACCGGTAACGAAGACCTGAAAACCATGACAATAGATGAATTAAATAATCTTTTAAATGAAGTTCTGAATAATGAAGATTATATCCGTGCCGTGGCCATCAGGGATGAAATAAACAGCCGGAAAAAGAAACGGTGATAGCACATTTGAAAGAAGATTCTATATAACTACCTTACCTTAAATTCATAATAAATCCCAATCCCTGTGATTGTTTTTCCCAACTGTAAGATTAACCTTGGCCTCAACATACTTCGAAAACGAAGTGATGGTTATCATGACCTGGAAACAGTCTTCTACCCTATTCCTCTAACAGATATTTTAGAAATTTCCGAATACAAACCAACTGAACAAAGTTCTAAAATTCCCTTTACTACAAGTGGATATTCACTACCAGGAATTCCCGCATCCAATATTTGCATAAAGGCATATAAATTAATAAAGAAAGATTTTCCCAGGTTGCCATTTATACAAATGCACCTGCATAAATCGGTACCACTTGGTGCCGGTCTCGGTGGTGGAAGTGCAGATGCCGCTTTTACCTTACAATTATTAAATGAAAAATTCGAATTGAATCTCACCGCTCAACAGCTAATGGAGTATGCTGCCGAATTAGGAAGCGATTGTCCTTTTTTTATTCTTAATAAACCCTGCTTTGCTACTGGAAGAGGAGAATTGCTGGAAGAAATAAATATTGATCTTACTGCTTATAAATTTATAATTGTTAATCCGGGAATTCATATAAATACGGGAGATGCATTTGTAAAACTAAAACCTGCAATACCTCCACAGTCAATAAAAAATATCATTACCACACCTGTTAAAAACTGGAAAAACGAATTATTTAACGATTTTGAAAAAGTAGTTCTTAAACAATATCGGGAGATTGCAGATATAAAAGATACGCTGTATAACGCTGGCGCAACTTACGCCTCTATGAGTGGTAGCGGTAGCACAGTATATGCGATTTTTCAAAAAGATAAAAAAATTACTCTCCCTTTTCCGGATCATTATTTTGTAAAAGAATTAAACGGCTAATTCTAACAAGGCCTCTATATCCAGCGATTCAGTAACCATCTGTAATTTTCCATTAGTATTTCGTGGCCATTGGTCTTTAGGCTTATCCCAATATAACTCTACGCCATTCCCATCCGGATCATCTAAGTAGATAGCTTCAGAAACCCCATGATCGGATGCACCCGTTAATGGATACTTAATTTCAAGTAATCTTTTTACGCCAATAGCCAAATCTTTTCTGGTGGGGTATAAAATAGCGGTATGATATAACCCTGCTGCTTTAACCGGAGCTGGCTGCCCGTTTTTACTATGCCAGGTATTAAGCCCGATATGATGGTGATAACCACCGGCAGAAATAAAAGCTGCACTATCCCCAAAAAGTTGTTGTACCTCAAAACCCAAAAGATCACAGTAAAAACTGAGGGAACGTTCAAGATCAGCTACTTTCAAATGAATATGACCGATACGGGTACCGGCAGGAACTGTATATGACATACAATAAAGTTACAAGCTTTAGGGCTTGATGTATCAAGCTTTTCAATCGGTATAAATTTAATAATTACTTCCTTTTTATTTTAAGCAATAGAGCCTTCTATCTTTCCCCATTTTTTATTATCTTGCACACAAATTCCAACAAATCACACACCAGTTATACATATCATTCTTGCGGCAAAATCTTGACTTGCTCAATCATCGATGATTTTCTTATTGTGACCGGCTGTATTAAAGCCGGATTATTTCCCTTTTTATATTTCGATTTTACCTTCATTTATTTTTATGCAATCAATTATAGCAATGTCTGAACAGACTCAACATTATCTTGAACTGGAAGAAAGATATGGAGCACACAATTATCACCCGATTCCTGTAGTACTTGATCGTGGTAGTGGCGTACATCTTTGGGATGTGGATGGTAAACGTTATTACGATTTTTTAAGTGGCTACTCTGCAGTAAACCAGGGGCATTGTCATCCAAAAATTGTACAGGCATTTATTGAACAATCACAAAAGTTAACTTTAACCAGCAGGGCATTTCACAATAATCTGCTTGGCGAATTTGCAAAATACATTACCGGGTATTTTGGTTATGATAAAGTATTGCCGATGAATACTGGTGTAGAAGCGGTAGAAACCGGCATCAAGCTTTGCCGCAAATGGGCTTATGAAATAAAAGGTATAAATGAAGGTGATGCCCTCATCATTGTATGTGAAGGAAATTTTCATGGCAGAACTTCTACTGTTATTTCTTTCAGCAGCGATCCTTCAGCCCGGAAAAATTTCGGCCCATATTCTCCGGGGTTTATTACCATTCCATACAATGATATTATTGCATTAGCAAAAGCATTGGAAAATAAAAATGTTGCAGGTTTCTTAGTAGAGCCTATACAGGGTGAGGCTGGTGTGTTGGTACCTGATGATGGTTATTTAGCCAAAGCCAAACAATTATGTAAAGAGGCGGATGTATTATTTATTGCTGATGAAATACAAACCGGCCTGGCAAGAACAGGTAAAATGCTTGCCTGTGATCATGAAAATGTTCGACCTGATATACTATTACTTGGTAAAGCATTAAGTGGTGGGATGATGCCGGTAAGTGCTGTACTTACCGATGATGAAATTATGATGACCATTAAACCCGGAGAACATGGATCTACTTATGGCGGCAATCCGCTTGCCTGCAAAGTGGCAATGGCATCTTTACAGGTATTGAAAGATGAAAATATGACAGAAAATGCTGAAACCATGGGTACGCTATTGAGAAAAGAATTAAGAAACCTTAATTCCAAATATATTTCTCTTATCCGGGGCAAAGGTTTACTCAATGCTATTATCATTCAGCATTATAATAAAGAAGCGGCCTGGGAATTATGCTTACAGTTAAAAGAAAACGGTTTATTGGCAAAGCCAACACATGGCGATAAAATTCGTTTGGCTCCGCCACTTGTTATCACCAAAGAACAAGTGATAGAAAGTGTGGCAATAATCAGTAACAGCCTTTCCGTACTCGACTGATAAATCTGTCTATAAAAAGCAGCCTTTGTTATAACGGATAATGATTTTCATTTTATCAAATCATTTATCTTCAATTAATGGACATACATCTGCACCACGAACCGCAACACAACGAAGAACATTTGAAAAGCAGTAATGCACTTAGAGATATTGTTATTGGTATGAGTGATGGGCTTACTGTTCCCTTTGCATTGGCAGCAGGTTTAAGCGGCGCTGTTAATTCAACTGCTATTATTGTAATTGCAGGTATTGCAGAAATAGCCGCTGGTTCTATTGCAATGGGATTAGGCGGATACCTTGCTGGGAAAACGGAACAAGATCATTATTATACAGAAGAAAAAAGAGAATATTATGAAGTAGAAAACCTGCGGCCCAAAGAAATAGAAGAAACAAAAGAGTTTTTTGAAAAAATTGGTTTAAGCAAAGAGCTGCAGGATAAAGCAACCGAAGAAATATCTAAAGACAAAAAGCAATGGGTTGATTTTATGATGAAGTATGAATTGGGTTTGGAAAAGCCAGATCCCAGAAGAGCTACTAAATCTGCATTAAACATTGGCCTCTCCTATGTAGTGGGCGGATTAGTTCCATT
The DNA here is from genome assembly GCA_046716235.1 of Chitinophagaceae bacterium. Taxonomy (GTDB): domain Bacteria; phylum Bacteroidota; class Bacteroidia; order Chitinophagales; family Chitinophagaceae; genus JJ008. The sequence goes on along the minus strand of JBKJXQ010000096.1, from coordinate 568 downwards.
AAGTCCTTACTTTTTTGTGCAGTCACCTGCAGAAGGATTAAAAATATCCGCCATCATTACACTTATTTGCCTTTTTATATTTGGTTGGTTTAAAAGTAAGCTCACTGGCATCAATCCCTGGTCGGGAGGTTTGCGGGTTGCTTTTATTGGAGCAGTCGCAGCTGCTGCTGCATTTACAGTTGCGAAATTGTTAGAAGGATAAAATTTATTTATTTTTTTCTTCAGGAATTTTCATATCCGGAAACATGGCAGAGACCAGCATAAATATGGATGAAAATACAATAATATAAATACCGGCCTTTCGTTCGGGACATTCACCACCCTGGCAGGCAGTTATCATAAAATAATTACGGACTACCCAACCAATATTAATGGCAGTAACAAACAAATTTGTCCGCTTGGCCCATATCCGTTGAATAAATGTAAAAACAAGAAATAAAGCTGCCATTAAAAAATGAAAATAGCCAGGCTTCCCAAAATTAGTACCGGTAGCATCTATCCCACTTACCGATATATTTTTTGACTCAATAAACACCCAGGGAGCAAAGCAGGATACGATTAATAAAAT
>JBKJXQ010000095.1:0-4079 GCA_046716235.1 Chitinophagaceae bacterium | reverse complement strand
GGGGCTACCAATTTTTTCAATGAAAAAACAGAAAGTGTAAAAAGTCAGTTGAATGGCGAATACAATACAGTACCCAATACACAACGTTTTTATAAAGCAGCCGGGGTAGGAACTATTGTAGTGGGAGATGAAAACTATGGTGAGGGTTCTTCAAGAGAACATGCGGCCATGGAGCCACGTCATCTCGGTGTACGGGTGGTGCTGGTAAAATCGTTTGCCCGCATACATGAAACCAATCTTAAAAAACAAGGCATGCTTGGTATTACTTTTGCCAACAAAGAAGATTACAATAAAATACTCGAAGATGATACTATTGATGTAACGGGGTTAACATCGTTTACACCCGGCAAGCCATTGCAATTAGTCTTACATCATGCTGATGGCAGCATAGAAACCATTGATGTAAATCATAGCTATAATCAGCAACAAATCGAATGGTTTAAAGCAGGTGGTGCATTGAATGTGATACGGAGTGAATTTGCAAAAGTCTAAAAATAGCAGCTTATAATTTTCAATCCCGTTTCTTTTTTTAATTGAAACGGGATTTTTATTCAGTATAAAAATTGAAGTGCTGATACAGGGTTCATTTTTTGGAAAACCTGTAATTCTGGTGAGACTTTCTTCCTTATCCACACATAAGTTAATAATTGAGGCATTTTTACCCCAACATACTATACACTTATTTTTTCTTGTTTACAAGGTCTTTGATTCTGCGCTTTAAAAATATGGTATGGACTTTGTTTTTACATGTTTGATTTTTCACTAAATAAAAACAAAAAATCAGAATACATGAAAACATTATATATGTTGTTTATAAGCTGTTTAACTGGCTTATCAATGTTTGCCCAAAGTACATTAACTGTAACTGTACGGGGGAATAATAATTATCAGATAATGGTAGATGGGAGAGAATATGCAATAACCCGGGATTTCAATGATGAAAACAATCGGGGATCTGTTACTGTTACAGACCTTCAGCCGGGTCAGCATACCCTAAAATTAATTAGTAATAATGCAAATGACAATTCAGATGATAACAGTAGCACTTTCACTATAAGATCTGGCTACGATGTTCAGATTATCGTTACAAATAACGGCAGTTTACAAATACGGGAAACAAAATGGGGCGCAGGCAATAATCCGGGAATGTCGAAAACGCCAATGTCAACTGTTAAGTTCAATGCCTTATACAAAAATATTAAGGCGCAGCGTTCAGCTATTTCAAAATCAAAAGCTGTAAATGCCGCCCTTCAAAATTCCAATAATTATTTTACAGTAGCCCAGGTAAAGCAGTTGCTTCAATTAGTAACTTCTCAAAAAAGCCGGCTCGAAATGGCAAAAACATCTTATGAAAAAATTACTGATCCTGAAAATTTCACTCAGCTCTATAGCTTGTTTATCAGCAAATCCCAGCGGGATGAATTAACTGCTTATACAACTGATTATAATAAAAAGAATGAAGAAAATGCCACAGGTGACGACGAAACTCCTATGACAGATGTTGCTTTTAATACTTTGTACCGTAATGCACAGCAGCAATGGCCCGCCACACAAACACTTTCTTATATTAATAATATATTTTCCAATAACAATAATTTTTTTACTACAATGCAGGTAAAAAAACTTATTGAATTGGTAGTTAATCAGGATGACAGGCTACAATTAGCAAAAGCCTCTTATGAAAGCGTAACCGACCCGGAGAATTTTACAGGCATCTATTCAATTTTAAATACCCAGGCCGGCAGGAATGAACTGGCGGCGTATGTTGCTGCAAATAATACTAATAATGCAGGTTCTGCAATGAATGCCAGCAGCTTTAATACACTTTACAGGAATGCCCAGGGACAATCTACTACAAATGCAAAAGTTAATTATATCTCCAATGCATTTTTAAATATGAATAATTACTTTAAAGTAGTACAGGTAAATCAATTAATAAAACTGGTGGTAGGCGATTATGAAAGATTGAACCTCGCAAAAAAATCTTATCGTTCAGTAGTAGATCCGGAAAATTTTTCTCAGTTATATTCTCTTTTGACAAATCAAGCAAGTAAAAATGAATTAATTGCTTATGTAAATAATTATAACGGGGGTACAACTGAGAATACTAAAACAGCGATGACGGCTACACAATTCGATGCCTTATACCGTGATATTTCAAACCGATATGGAGTTGGGGCTAAAATGACAGCGTTAGCAAATGTTTTTGCAGTAGCAACAAATTATTTAACTGTAGCACAGGCAAAACAATTAATAGAATTGGTAAGTGAAGAAAGTAACAGGCTCCAATTAGCTAAATCAGCGTACGATAATATTCTGGATCAGGATAATTTTGTCCAGATGTATGATTTATTAAATAGTCAGTCCAGCAGGAATGAATTAGCAGCTTATGTTAATAGTAATGGAAACAATTCCGGTAATGTAAAAACAGCGATGTCTTCATCACAATTTGAAACCTTATACCGTGATGTTCAAAACCGTTGGGGAGTGGGTGCCCAGATGACAGCACTAACTGATGTTTTTGGAGCTAACACTAATTATTTTACTGTTGCACAAACAAAACAATTAATACAATTAATAAGTGACGAAAATAACCGGTTACAATTAGCAAAATTATCAATTGACAATATTACGGACCAGGTAAATTTTAATCAGCTATATGATTTATTTAATAGTCAATCGAGTAGAAACGAATTGGCAGCTTATATAAATAATAATAACAATGGGAATGTTGTTACCACTAAAACTGCTATAAGTGCATCAGAGTATGACGCTTTATACCGAGATGTACGTTTCCGCTTTGGCCTTGGGGCTAAAATGCAGGCACTTACAGAAATATTTGCCCGGTCAACATACTATTTTACTGTTGTTCAGGCAAAAGATTTAATTCAATTGGTAAGTGATGAAAGAAACAGGTTATTTCTGGCAAAATCTTCTTACGACAATATTACAAATCCGGAAAACTTCACCCAGATGTATGATATTTTGGCCAGCCAGGCTAGTAAAGATGAATTGGCGGTGTATGTTAATGCCAATTACCCCAATAGATAGTATAATAGTAGCATAGATTATAAACACAGCTAGTGGCCCTGAAATTTTCAGGGTCACTTGCTTTTTAGTAGCTCAATCAGCAGGGTATTCTGTCAATCTGACAAACCTGGAGGCTTTGGAACAGGTCTTGCTATCTTGCGTCTATCTATTAACTTTTAATACACAAAACGACTATGGTACAGGAGAAAGGAACCATTTCCATCAATACCGAGAATATTTTCCCAATTATTAAAAAATTTTTATACTCCGATAACGAAATATTTCTGCGGGAGCTTGTTAGTAATGCCGTAGATGCCAGTCAGAAAGTAAAACGCCTCGCTTCCCTGGGACATTACAGTAAAGATCTCGGCGACCTGAAGGTAAAAGTAGCAGTGGATAAGGAAGCTAAAACCATTACCATTTCTGACAAGGGTATTGGTATGACAGGGGAGGAGATTAAAAAATATATTAATCAGATCGCCTTTTCCGGTGCTACGGAGTTTATGGAAAAGTTTAAAGAGGCCAAAGATGCCAATGAAATTATTGGCCGTTTCGGGTTAGGCTTTTATTCAGCATTTATGGTGGCAGATAAAGTAGAAATACAAACCCTTTCTTACCAGGATGGTGCCGAACCGGCCCGTTGGATATGTGATGGCAGTACAAGTTTTGAAATTACGGAAGGCAATAAAACAGAAAGAGGTACTGATGTTATTTTATATATCAATGCAGAATCAGAAGAATTTCTGGAAGAGAGTCGCATCAATGCTATACTAAATAAGTATGCTAAATTTTTACCAGTGCCGGTGCAGTTTGGTACAAAATCAGAATCAATACCTGATGGTGAAGATGCAGAAGGTAAACCAAAATATAAATCAGTAGAGGTTGATAACATCATCAATAACACCAATCCCATCTGGACCAAGGCTCCGGCAGACTTAAAAGATGAAGACTACCTTGAATTTTATCGTGAGCTATATCCTTTCTCCGAAGAGCCATTGTTCTGGATACATCTGAATGTAGATTATCCTTTTAATCTTACAGGTGTATTA
>JBKJXQ010000094.1:0-2711 GCA_046716235.1 Chitinophagaceae bacterium | reverse complement strand
TTCAAAAGCAGCTCCTGTTTTTTTGTTTAAACTCATTTCGTTAGAATAGGACCCATAGATAATGCAGTTGTTAAAAGTGGCTGCGGTTAAATCTTTCACTTCCGGAACGGCTCCCAAAATGTAATTGCTAACCAAAACCGCCACTTGTTGTGAGCTATTCCAGTTATTATTGAAGGTAGAATGTGTGAAGGAATAATTTCCACCATACATACACGCTAAACTGGCTAATCCGGCAGTATTGATAACTACATTTTCGCCTTTAATTTTTGCGGTCTGCGCCAAAATTCCATAGGTACTGCTGTTGTAGATTTGAGTGTTTTTGACAGAAACGGTTGTGCCATCATTGTTCTGAACTAATAATCCAATGGTTGCATTTTTAATTGTGAGGTGATTCAATGTATTATTTGTACTGCCATCAGTAAGCCAAATGCTTCCCCATTGTCCCGGCACATCCGAAAAATCAGGTTCTAATCGGTCTGCTTCAAAAATGACTTCATTTTCTAGTTTATCCGTTGTTGATAGTGCTCCATTAACGTTTATTGATGCATTATTGGCTACTATAAGTCCAGAATTAGCATGAAAATGAACTCGGGTTCCAGCCTCAAAAGTGGCCGTTTTATTCGAAGGAACAGCTGCGTAGCCATAAATCACATACGGTTTGTCATTAGTAAACTGCAATTCATTTCCATTTACAGGATCATTTTCATCCAGATAAAAACCATCTATTTTTTCGTCTCCAATGGGAAGCGTTTCAGTAGTTCCATTGGCAAAACGTTTTGGATACAGGAAAACGGCGTCCTGAATCAGCGTTACCAGTTCCACATTTTGAAGGTTTTCGCCACTGTCAAACTGAATTTGATCGGTGTATAAAAAATCCGTTGGATTAGCGTCAGTACTATTAGCAGTAGTTTCTATGAAAATATACAAACTGTCTTTAGCAAGAAGATCAACATTGGTGAATATTTTCCCGTCAGTTCCCTGCATCCCATCAACGGTCATTCGGTATTTTGAATTCAATCCTTTTCCTAATTTTATGGTTGGAATGGTAATGTCATTTTTACTTTTGTTGTACACTTTGAGTCGGTATGTACTGGAACCTATGTTGGTAAAAACGGTATCTAAATAAATGGTGTCTTTTGAAAATGTTAAATCGCCAGTGCTAGCTACAGTCTCAAAATCGGAACGACAGGAAAAAATAGAAAACACTATTCCAATAAAAAGCAGAAATGTAATGGGGCGCATTTAGTTAGATTTTTTGTAAAAATAGGAAAAATCTAATAGTATTGGGGACGATTTTAAATTTGAATTTAGAATAACAATTGCATTTATTATTTTGTGACTTATCTTTTAATTATTTTTACATTTTTAAAGACACTTCTATGACATTAGATAAAGATAAAATGCTTGAATACTGTAATCAGTTTTCAAAAAACACGTTGATGGAAACTTTAAATATTGAATACATAGATGCTGGCGAAGGCTTTCTAGTGGCCAGAATGCCTGTTAATTCATCCGTTCATCAGCCCATGGGATTGTTGCATGGCGGTGCTTCGGTGGCTTTAGCAGAAAGTGTGGGAAGCGCTGCGTCTCATTTTTTTATTAACGACAAAGAGCAGGAGGTACGCGGAATCGAAATTTCGGCAAATCATTTAAAAAGTATTCGCGAAGGATTTGTTTTCGGAACGGCACGAATCATTCATAAAGGGAGAAGCCTGCATCTTTGGGAAATTAAAATTACTGACGAACAAGGAAATTTGGTGTCGCTTTGCAAATTGACGAATATGGTTTTGACCAAAGAAAAAAAATAAGAACAGACTGTCGTTTTTTATTAAAATCCATTTTAAAAATGTAGTATATGATTGATTTTTTTATAAAAGTAAAGCAACAAAAAGCTCAAAATTTACCTTTTTTATTATACAGAAAACCAAATAATATCAAATTAGTGGGGTTTTTCCAGAATAATGATCATTTATATTTTGCTGAAAATTTTGAAGAAGCAGGTTTTATTTTTGCTCCTTTTGAAGGCAGCCAAATGATTCTTATTCCTAAAAATCAGTCTGTAAAATGGGAAGCTCTGATTACTTCTTTTAAAGAAAATGATGATTCTGATTTCACAGATTTAGAAGATAAACAGGCTAAAGAACATTTTGAAATGCTGGTTCAAAAAGGGATTGATGCTATTGCAAAAGGAACTTTGAAAAAAGTGGTTCTATCTAGGAAAGAAATCGTTGATTTGTCCAACTTTGATTTAGTTTCGATTTTCGAAAAATTAATTCAAAGTTATCCAACTGCTTTCTGCTATTGTTGGTTTCATCCAAAAATAGGATTATGGATGGGTGCAACACCAGAGCGATTATTGAAGGCTACCAATAATGCCTTTTATACGATGGCATTAGCGGGAACGCAAAAAATTCAAGGTGCAACAGAAGTAGTCTGGGAGAAAAAAGAAATAGAAGAGCAGCAGTTTGTTACCGATTTTATTTTGAACAATCTGAAGGATCTAACCTCGGAAGTGGCAGTTTCGAGTCCTTACACTTTACAAGCAGGAACTTTAGCACACATTAAAACCGACATTGAAGGGGTAGTAAATGAGAATTCAAGTTTGAAACAAGTAGTTTCTGTTTTGCATCCAACACCGGCCGTATGCGGATTGCCAAAAGAGACTGCCAAAGACTTTATTTTAGAAAATGAAGGCTATGACAGAGAATACT
>JBKJXQ010000093.1:0-2529 GCA_046716235.1 Chitinophagaceae bacterium | reverse complement strand
CCTGCGTAGAATAACCATCATCATCTAATCCATATTCTTTTGCTTTATTTGTGAAAGTAACCTCACCATTTGCAGAAGGTGAAAAGCCATTATTAATCAATAAAATATTTCTACGGTGTTCCGGATTTCCGTCAGCAGATTTACAAATATAGATATCGAGAAATCCATCTGCATTAATATCAACCATTGTTACGCCTGTTTTCCATCCTTCCTTACAACCTGCTCCTGCCTTATCAGTTATATCTTCAAACTTCAAATTACCCCGGATGATATATAGTTTGTTTTCCAAATTATTAGAAGTAAAATAAATATCTTTCAATCCATCATTGTTAATGTCGCCGATAGCCACCCCGCCACCATTATATAAATATTCATACGTTAATATATTTATTTGCTCATTCTCCACACTGATATTATTAAAAGTGATGCCTGTTTTTTTGCTATCCAATAAAGTAAACACAGATTTATTCTTTTCATTTTTACAACCTGAAAACGAAAAAAATATACATACAAGAAGTAAAGAAAAAAATATTCTGAATATTCGCAACATAAAAATTTTTATTAGCAAGTTAAATGCTTCTGTTTATTACAAAAAAAAGAATAGAGCAAAAACTCCATTCTTTTTAATTTAAACTATTTCGATATGAGGATTTATCGATCCCACCAAACAGGTGTTGATTCTATATCGGGGCCTTGCTGTGTAACAGCCTGAGTATAGAAAATTTTATTATTCAGTGCTTCTCTTGAAGGGTAAGTAAGTCTTTTCACAAAATTACCAGGGCCACCATCAGATGTGGTTACAGCTGTTGGATCAGGAGCTGCAAATGGTATCAATACAGGTAAATGTAATCTCCTGTGATCAGCCCATGCTTCCCAACCACCATCAGGAAATATGCCTATATATTTTTGTGTAATGATTTTACTCATTGGGTCATCAACAGTTTTGCCCAAAAACATTTTACCAGAAGAAAAACCCCAGTTTACTGTTGTGCCATAAGTATTTTCATCATTAGAAGCAAGGTAAGCTGTAATTGTTGCGTCGGGTATACCATGCCATTTCATAGAGGCAGTAACACCTTTTTCATACCATTGTTTTGCCGTTCCTCCCCCTACACTCCATCCTCTTTGAGCAGCTTCTGCAACCAGAAAACAAATTTCATGATATGTCATTACTTCATAAGGTCTCTCAGCTACTCTGTATTTACTGCCTAACCTTGCCTGGTTTGTAATAGAATATTGGGCTTTTCCTCTTGCTGATGAGGAAAGTCCTGCTGGTGTTCCGTGCCAACGATTTCTTGCATCAACAGTTGCGCCGGGAGAACCCGAAATAACAGCAGCAGGATTTGCTCCTGATGCAGATGTAGAAGGTTCAAAATAAATGGGGCCACGTGGATCAACTTTGGATGGTACACCTAACTTAAATTTATTTTTATTGGGATCATAAGTATTTTCATCAGATCCTGGTAGCGTAAATCCAGGGTCATCAAAAACAGCTCCTGCGGGAGGATTAGCAAACGGTTGTCCACCCAAGCCTGTCAATAAATTTTCCATTGAACGACTCATACCTTCGGAACCCCAACCATAATAGTAAGTATATTGATATGCATTACCCCAACCAAAAGCTACATCACTGCTGGGAACAAGACAAGCATCGGCAGCAGATGTCATTATTCCTCCTGCAATTGCCTCCTCTGCATTCTGTTTGGCAGTAGCAGGATCTGCCTGTGTAATACGAATTGCTAACCTAAGACGGATAGAATTAGCAAATTTTTTCCATTTAGTAATATCATCATAAAATACATAATCCTGCCCTGGTTGTTGTTTTGGATTGCTGGCAGATAAACCCGCTGCAGCTTCTTTTAATTCTTTAAGCATGTCTTTATATATCAACTCCTGCTTGTCATAAGGAGCATTATCACCGGAGCCATCAGCAGCTTTAAAGTAAGGAATATCTCCCCAGATATCAGTAGCCCGTGCATATACCCAGCAGCGCCAGATACGGGCAATCTGCATATCATTAGTAGGATAAGGCTTTGCCTTACCCAAACGTATGGCTAAATTTAATGAAGTAATAAACCTGCTATGATAGCTGGAATAATATTCCGTTATCCACTCATCATTAGTTTTACCAGCTTGGGTACTAAACCCTTCATTGGCCGCATACTGAGCAAATACATCATTTGTAAGCTGGGTCATCCTTTCATGCATTCCCGGATCGAGAACAGATGCCTTGTAAACACCTGGCAACAGGAAACTGGGATCTACTACTGCACCTGGAAAAGTATTAGGGTCTGTATTAGCTTTATCAAAGCCTTTGGTACAACTATTTAAAATTATACTTACCATTCCAATGCTTAGCATCAAGAACCATTTTGATTTTAAAACTATATTTCTCATAAAATTTCTTTTAAATGGTTACTATTAAAATTCTAATTTAAGATTAAATCCGAGAGATCTTGTTGAAGGATATGCACCATTTTCCCAACCTTGCGCATTGGTTGTGGTAAATGAAGATTCAGGATCAATTCC
>JBKJXQ010000092.1:0-3677 GCA_046716235.1 Chitinophagaceae bacterium | reverse complement strand
ACCAACGGAAAAGCAATTGAGTGTGTATTCACAGACAGTTTATCATAATACGCCATATAATAAGGAAAAGGAATTGACCAGTAATGGGTAGCCTGGAAACACTGTGCCAATGAAAACAGGAGACGCTTCACCCATCAAACATGTTTTTTATATTATTAAAGAAAACAGAACTTATGACCAGGTATTGGGAGATGTAAAAGAAGGAAATGGAGATACCAGTCTTTTACTTTTTGGGGCGAATATTACACCAAATCAGCACAAGCTTGTAAAGGAGTTTGTACTGCTCGATAATTTCTATGTTGATGGAGAAGTAAGTGCTGACGGGCATAACTGGAGCATGGGTGCCTATGCTACTGATTTTTTAGAAAAAACATGGCCTACCAGTTATGGTGGCCGGGGAGGAAGTTATACTGCAGAGGGAAATAGAACCCTGGCTAATAATAAAGGTGGATTTATTTGGGATCATTGCAATAAAAATAATGTGAGCTATCGCACCTATGGTGAGTTTGCTGATAATTATAAACCTAACATCCCTGTGTTGAAAGGCCATTTATGTCCTTATTTTACCGGTTGGGATTTATCTACAAAAGACACCACCCGTTTTTATCAATGGAAAAGGGATTTTGATTCATTGTTGGCTGTTAATGCAGTGCCGCAATTTAACTCGCTTCGTTTTGGTAATGATCATACTGAAGGACTACGAAAAGGAAAATCAACTCCCTTTGCACATGTTGCCGATAATGATTTGGCTGTGGGTTTGTTTGTCGAATACTTAAGTAAAAGCCCCATCTGGAAAGAAAGTGTTGTATTTATTATTGAGGATGATGCACAAAATGGTCCTGATCATGTGGATGCTCATCGTACCACTGCTTATGTGGCCGGAGGGTTTGTTAAAAGGGGTTTTGTAGATCATACTATGTATTCCACCTCATCTATGCTTCGAACAATAGAGCTGATATTAGGAATGCCACCTATGACGCAATATGATGCTGCAGCAGAGCCTATGTGGCGTTGCTTTAGCCCGTTGCCCGATTTATCTGTCTTTACTTCATTGCCGGCAAATGTTAGTCTTGATGAAAAAAATATTGCTATGAATGAATGGCAAAAAAGATCAGAGCAATTCGATTTTACAAAAGAAGATGCGATTCCTGATATGGAATTTAATGTGGTGTTGTGGTACGGATTAAAAGGAGACCAGGTGATTTTCCCCGGTCCAAGAAGGGCAGCATTTTTTAAGGCAAAAGAAAAAAAGGAGGAAGATGATTAGATTAACGCAATTATTTATTCAGATAAACTATCTGCTCAAGATGAAAAGCAAGATAAAAAAAAAGTTATGCCGCCGTTTCAGTTTTTACTTTTAGTTCTACATACTGGCGGTAAGTAATTCGCTGCACTTTGCTGATAAGCCACCCGGGATAATTAAAAATGCTAAATGCCATTTGCTGTACTACATCATTCTGGTTTTGCTCAAATACCTGCAAGGCTTTCTGATATTCTTTTATTTTTTCTTTGTTATCAGTCATATAAAAAGTATGGTGCAGGCATTGCACCAGAGCAGTTTCAAAAGGATGTTTCTTCTTTCTTTTATAAAAGTAGGTGTAAGTGGTTCTATATTGAGCATCGAAAAGCTTTGAACCACTGAGATTATAAGTAATTAACAACAAAAGTATTTGTGCAACGGCCTGATGCTCTTCCCGGGTACCATCTTTAAAATAGGTAATTCCCCTTTTGGTAAAATATAACGCATCGTCATATTGCTCCAATACAAAACAGGCAATGCCCAGAGATAGATTTACCGTTCTGTTGAGATCTGAATTCATAGCCGGTTCCCACTGCCGGTATTTTGTTTTCATAAACTGCACCAGCTTTTCCACCTCTTTATACCGGGCTGTTTTATTGTAAATTTTATTTAATGCCAGGTATTTGATGGCTTCAAAATTGGCCCTATGTACCGTATCCTGAATTAAATCATTAATATCATCTGTAAAAGCATCAGCCACATATTTATAGTTGCCTTGTAATATACCTGCATAGTTTATCATATACATCAGCTCTATATAATGTTCACCATGTGTTATAATGAAATGAGTATTTTTTTTCCAGTTATTCAGCACCTCTTCCAGTAAGTTCATGGAGGCCGGTATATCATTTAACAGGTAAAGTAAGGTGGCCTTACTCATCTGGTAGTAATGACGAAACCAGAATGATTGAGCCGGAATACTTGTTTTACTTTTATTAACCTGCTTTAGCAACAGAGCAATTTTTTCTATTAAATCATCATCCTGATCGAAATGTGCTTTTCTCTTTAGCAATAATGTTTCAGCATAAATATCCCGGAGGGTTATCATCTCTGAATATTGGTCATACGTAATCACATTATTTTTAAAAATAGAGTGCAGTTCGTCATACCTGGTATGAATACTACTGAACAATATCATTTTTTCAAATTCTGTTTTTAATAAATTCAACAGGGCAAAGGATTCAGTTTGTCTTGCTTTGGCTACTGCTTTTTTCCATATAGTATGCGCTTCATCCAACAGTCCCTTTTTTCTATACACCCGTATAAGCAAAATTTGATTGTAAATATCCTGACTGGCATCATGACGGCCATTATGTAATATCAGGGCATCACAAATCTGCCGTTGCAGGTAATGTTTTTGGGAGGCAATATTTTTTTTATGTAAAACAGGATCAAACTTTTTCAATACGGCAGCCTCATCATATTTTTTTTGTAAAGCGATTGCATCAAATAATTTTATATACACCCGTTGTTGTGCAGTGCGGTTAATTGAAAAGTCCCTTTTAAAAAAAAGCTTTTCAGCAGGGCTCAATGAATGGATGAGCTGCCAGAGAAAGTTCGAAGAAGATTTCATCGGGCGGAAAGATTAAATAAAAAGTATAAGAACTATCAAGCAGTTTAAAGGTAATAAATTACCTATAATGATACAAATTATCTAACTAAATATAAATAGATAATTGTCTTATAATCAACTAAATGAAATTATATATGTGATTAACCAACGTAATGATCGACCCTATAATAGAAGAAATAAAAAACACTTTACATTGTAACTGCCAATATTTTTACCATATAATTTTTACAAGCTCTCATTTGTTCCGATAATTAGAATCAAAACCAACTTGAGGTCTTTTCAGACGTCATTAACCATTAACCACTTAACCTGTTATTTTAATTTTAAAACAATTAAAGTAACAGGTTTTTTTAGGTTCTGTTACTTACTCAGATACATGCTTCTGTCTTTGTATAACTGCCGGAAGTAAGGATCTCTCAAATCTTTTATAAATCGTATTGCTTCACCCGTACTTTTCATCTCCGGGCCCAGTTCCTTATTTACTCCGGGAAATTTATTAAAACTAAAAACCGGTTCTTTGATAGCAAAGCCTTTTAGTTTTTTCTCAAAAGTAAAATCCTTTAGTTTGTGTGTACCCATCATTATTTTGGTGGCTACGTTCAGGTACGGAATCTGGTAAGCTTTTGCAATAAAAGGTGTTGTTCTGGATGCACGGGGATTGGCTTCTATCACAAACACTTTATCATTTTTAATAGCAAACTGAATATTACTCAAGCCTAATATATTTAACTCTCTGGCTATCTTTTCTGCATATTCTTCCATGGTATGTACAACTAATGGAGTGATATTGAATGCAGGTAACAC
>JBKJXQ010000091.1:0-2847 GCA_046716235.1 Chitinophagaceae bacterium | reverse complement strand
TCCAAAGTATTGTGATTCAAGATTAGTACTTCTTATTATTTTCCCGGTTGTTAAATCGGCTTCAAGTAATTTCGATTTTTTTTCTTCTCCGGTGCTTTCATACATTTTATCTTTATAAAATAATAATCCTTCGGTAAAAGACGAAGTATCATGCGGATAAGTATTGATGATGGAATAACTTATGCTTTTGGGTGCATTAGCATCAGGTGTATCAGGAGTTGTAGATTCTTTAGGATTGCAGGCTATCAGAACAGAGAGAACGGCTGAATAAAATACTTTTTTCATAAATAAAAATACATATACACAAAAATAGCGACTCAATGCTTTTGTGCCTGTTAAAGCTTTTGTAACCGGGTAACTGGTATAGGAAAACTACGATATAAAATATTCATACACAAATACATAAACTATCAAAGAAAAAATATTACATTTGAATTCATTGACTCTATTCCCTGAAACTATTCTCTAAAATCGTATCCCTGAGGCACCCTTTTTAATTTCCTTTTCCTTTATTATTTCCAATTTCCCTGAATTACTTCTGGCAGTATTTATTGTCATGGCGTAACCCTGTAATGTGTTGGGATTTATGAAGGCGGCATCATTTTATTTACTTTTTTTTATTTTTCTATTTGTCAATAACCTGGCTGCTCAAAAAAGCTGTGCTGCTTTTTTATATCATCAAAGCGAACAAAAAAATTCCCCTGCACCTTCCGGGAAGGCAGCGGTAGTAAAATCATTTTCTCTGCTACAAAAAATAACTGCGGAGGCAACCGGTGCTGCAACAGGGAGCCACAACAAGATGGTGACTATCCCTGTCGTCTTTCACATTTTATATCATACTCCTGAAGAAAAAATAAGTGATGCACTGGTTAATAAACAGCTTGAGTTGTTGAATAAATGTTTCCGCCATAAAAATGCAGATTCTGTTAACACACCTGCGGTATTTAAATCCCTGGCGGCTGATTGCGAAATAGAATTTGTTTTGGCCACATCTACTTCCCGAAAAGTATCTACAACGGGTATTGTAAAAAAATATACACCTGTAAAAAGCTGGACAGCCGATGACAAAATGAAATTTTCTTCCGAATGGGGTGATGATGGATGGGATGCTGAGAGCTATCTTAATATATGGGTTTGCAACCTGGGTGATTTTGCCGGCTACTCCAGTTTTGTTGGAGCAACAGAAAAAAAAGATGGCCTGGTAATAAGTTTCTCAGAATTTGGAGAAGATAAAAAAACAATAGTGCATGAAGCCGGCCATTGGCTTAATCTTAAACATCTTTGGGGTGATGCAAACTGCGGTGATGATGTGATTGATGATACACCTAAACAAGAAGGCTACACACCCGGTTGCCCTACTGGTATCCGTATTACCTGTGGCAATGGCCCTTATGGTGATATGTATTCCAACTATATGGATTTTACCAGCGATGAGTGTACTAATTTGTTTACGCTGGGACAAAAAGCAAGAATGCAAGCCTTGTTTATGCCGGGAGCAGCCCGGTATTCTCTGCTTTCATCGACCGGCCTGAATACGCCTTTGATATTTGAGGCGATAGTCGAAACAGAAGATCCTACATGGTTGCAACCGAAATTGTATCCTAATCCTGCTACCACACAAATGACTCTTGATCTTTCTTACGATATAAGATGGATTGGGAAAAATATCCAGGTTATTAATTTACAGGGTCAAATAATTATGACGCTTATAATTACATCTAAGACACAACAAATAGACATCAGCCGATTACCATCTGGTATGTATTTTCTTGCTGCCAATAAAGGAGATGGGGAATCTATTAAGCAGAAGTTTACAAAGCTATAAATTTTTTCAAGAGGAACCAATATGAACGGCAAGCAAGGCCCTGGAGAAATCCGGGGCTTTGTATTTGAAATGGAAAAAGGTAATTTCATTTTAAATGAAAGGTACTTTTTTTCAAATATTAGAAAATGGTTTAAATGAGAGTTAATTTTTACGATAAGTCTTTCTACATGTTGTATTGCCTTTATAAACGAAAGTTTGGAAAAAAAGAATTGCCTGTTCTTACAAGTGTTATTGTTATAGCAGCAACTACCTTTTGTCAAATTGCATTCATTCTTTTACTCTCTTTTGAACTTTTAGATAACAGTCATGCTTATGTTGAGATATTAAATCATAACATAGTTATTTATTGTATAATTATTTTTTTAACTATTTTTCATATCTTATATTTCTATCAGAAACGCAGATATTATTATATTATACTGAAACTTCGGAATAGCGGGGGTAAGTATTATAAGTCTCTAAGTACATACATAGTTATTAATCTATTTATTTTTATTGGAATTGCATTATTTGTGTTTAACAATAATAAGTAATTGTTATTAACAAAAAAGGGATCACAAGTTTTCTCATAATCCCTTTCACTTTTATTAATCTTATTTATTATAAATGTATCGCCTCGCCATACGCCACTTCTATCGCATCCTTCACACTTTCACTGATGGTAGGGTGTGGGTGTATGCTGTTCAGCACTTCATGATAAGTAGTTTCTAATTTTCTTCCCAACACTGTTTCAATAATGATTTCTGTTACGTTGTAACCAATCATGTGTGTACCCAGCCACTCACCGTACTTCGCATCAAACACTACTTTTACAAATCCTTCTGTATGCCCGGCAGCAGATGCTTTACCACTGGCACTCAATGGAAACTTACCAACCTTCACTTCATAACCAGCTTCTTTTGCTTGTTTTTCAGTGTAACCAACAGAAGCAATTTCAGGATAACAATACGTACAACCCGGCACATTGTTATAGTCTATTGCTTCCGGCTGATGATTATATTTCTTTTCGTTGTAACCAATGT
>JBKJXQ010000090.1:0-4993 GCA_046716235.1 Chitinophagaceae bacterium | reverse complement strand
GGTGACAGTCGCAGCATTGCATCACATCCTGCAAGTACTACCCATTCTAAGTTGACGGAAGAAGAAAGAAAAGCTGTTGGAATCACTCCCGGCCTTATCCGCATCTCTGTTGGATTAGAACATCCGGAAGATATTCTGAATGATATTTTGCAGGCGTTGAATAAATGCTGATGAATTGTAAAGAATTATTTCTTTCTCCACTTTGTTAATTGCTGCAATGTTGCCCTTAAATCTTTAGGTAGTTCAGCTGTTAATTCTTTTTTCTCAGCTTGGGTTGTGGTGAATGTTAACTGAAAAGCATGTAAGGCTAATCTTGCCATCAATGGTCTTTCTTCCAACACATCTTTTGATAGCTTAAATTTTTTCTTCTTGAGGGAAGAAAGCAAAACAGTTTTTCCATCGCCATATAATTCATCACACACTATTGGATGGCCAATCTCTTTCATGTGTACCCGAATCTGGTGGGTACGTCCGGTATGTATTTGAAATTGTAGCCAGGAATAAATGCCAAAGTCATCCATCACTTCATAATCTGTCAGTGATTCTTTTCCTCTCCGGTTTACAATCATTACGCCACGCTGTACCATATTTTCTGCCAACGGCAGATTAATGCTTCCTTTTTTTTCAGCAGGTGAACCAATCACCAGCCCTGCATAAATTTTCTTTGTCAACCTTCCTTCAAACTGGAGTGATAAATGTTTATGTGTCACTCCATTTTTTGCAAATAGAATCAAACCACTGGTATCTCTATCCAACCGGTGAACAGTAAATATTCTCTGATATTTTTCCTGTAATAAACTTTTCAACGAAATTTCTTTTCCTTCCCTATCAGGAATAGATAATAAACCGGATGGTTTATTCAACGCAATCCAGTCTTCAGTTTCTTCAATAATTAAATCCGAAATCTTCATTGTATTTATCTGTGTTAATCCGTATCAATCTGTGTAATCCGTGATTTACTTCCCTTTTCCAAAATGCTTCAAGTCTCTAACTTCTTTTTCACTGAGAAAACGAAATTTCCCCCTTTCAATATTTTTCTTTGTCAATCCGGCAAATATTACCCGGTCAAGACCTTTTACATCATACCCCAATGCTTCAAATATGCGGCGAACAATACGGTTACGGCCGCTATGAATTTCAACCCCTACCTGTGTTTTATCTTTTATATCTGCATAAGCCAGCACATCGACGCTGGCGGGACCATCTTCCAGCGTAACGCCACTCAGTATTTTGTCAAAATCTTTTTTCACCAGTTCTTTATTAAGTGTAACATGATAAACTTTTTTTATCTCATTACTTGGATGGGTGAGTTTTTGTGCCAGTTCGCCATCATTGGTTAATAATAAAACACCGGAAGTATTTCTGTCAAGCCGACCCACAGGATACACTCTTTCAGTAGTGGCTTTGCCGATGATATCTAAAACAGTTTTCCTGTTTTGAGGATCATCAGTAGTAGTTATATAATCTTTTGGTTTATTAAGTAGGATATAAACAAGATTTTTGGCAAGAAATGCTTTTTTACCATTTACATTGATCTCATCTGTCGATGCTACTTTGTGGCCTGGTTCGGTTACCACTGCACCATTTACTTTTACCAATCCTTTTTTCACCAATTCCGCTGCTTCTCTTCTGCCGCAAATTCCTGCATGTGCAATAAATTTATTCAATGGCATTTGTGCAGAGGTTTCTTTTCTTGCATGTATAATGGGTGTTGGGGCTGAAACGACAACTCCTCCACGACTCCTGACGGATGATTGCTGTGCCCTTACTTCCGCTTTCTTTTTATCAAAAAACTCTTCTTTTTCTTTCTTGTACTTTCTTTTTTCCTGCTTGAATTGTTCTTTAATAGCAGCGTTACTTTTTTTTGGCTTAAACTTGTCGAAGTGACTTGATTTTTTTTGCATGTGTAGTAGTTTGCTGTTTTACAACAGTATTGAGCGGCGAAGATAAGCAATAAGACCACAAGGGTTATTGCAAAAAAAATCCCACCTTTTATCCGGGTGGAATTTTTTATAGCTTTTAGAGGCAGATTAAATTTTTGTATTTTTTTCAGCAGAATTCATTCTTTCCCTGTGTCCTTCGTGTTTTGTTTCTTTTATCTTTTTTAACTGTTCTTCGGTCAGGATAGATTTCATCTTTTCCCTTTGTCCTTTCATCAGTTCTTTCATTTGTTCTTTTTTATTTTCATCGCTTAAGGATCTGTCTTCACGGAGAGCCTTCATTTTTTCAGCCATTTCCGTATGGTTTTTTTGCATTTTTGCTGATTGCTCATCACTCAATCCCAGACGGGTTTTAATATTCTCTGCTCTGCCTCTGGCCATCTTCACTTGCTTTGCTTTTCCTTCAGCTTTCATTTTTTCCAGTTTAGCTTTTTGGTCAGTAGTAAGCATAAGCTGAATTTTTTCTTTATTTTCTTTACGCAACGATTCCATTCTTACTCTCGATTCTTTTACAGTGATTCCATCATTTTTCTTCAACTCTTCCATTTGTGTGTGAAAATTTTCCCTTTGCTGTTTGAATTGTATTTTTTGTTGTGGGGTCAGATTAAGTTGTTGTATGTCCATTACCTTTTTGTGTTGGCCCTTTGCTCTTTCATGCTTTATAGGATTATCAGTTTTTCTTTCTGGTATTTCCTGTGCCTGCACAGCAATAACCATTGATACTGCCAAAGCGGATAAGATTATTTTTTTCATAACTTTTTTTATTTTTTAGACGCAGTAATATTTTAAATACTTCGCCAGGATTTGTTATAATAAATTAACGTATGACAGACCGGTGGGTAGGGCCGAGGTTTAACGATGAGTCAGAAAAATTTCGTAGACGGTATGCTAATATTTATTTTAATAATTTTCAACATTGCTTTGCTTTGTATGGTCAGGTGAGTTAATTTACAGTCATCAAGACAATAATTTATATAGTAGAAGATAGTAAGGAATACCAGGAAGCCCTGGTTACTTTGATAACGGGAAGTGAAAACTATCAACTTGGAAAAGTATTTTCTTCGGCTGAAGAAGTATTGCCTTTTATCAATCAGCTAACCGGGATTGTGATGATAGATATTAAGTTGCCCGGAATGAATGGTGCCACCCTTGTAAAGCATATCAGCGAATCGAATAAAAAAGTTCAGTGTATAATCTGTAGTATGTTTGATGATGATGAATTTATTTTTTTAGCATTAAAAAACGGGGCATTAGGTTATTTGTTAAAAGACAGTTCCTTTGATTTGATACTAACTGCGTTGGATGAGCTTAAAAACGGGGGGTCGCCAATGAGTCCCTATATTGCCCGCAGGGTGATTGCCAGTTTCCAACAGCCTAAAGAAAATAAAATAAGTGAGTTGTTAAGTGATAGAGAGCAGGAAGTATTAGAAAAATTAGCCGAGGGGCTTATATATAAAGAAATTGGTGAAAAACTTTTTATAAGTCATGAAACAGTGAAGCAGCATATTAAACACATATACCAGAAATTACATGTACAGAATAAAATAGAGGCACTCAATAAAATAGGAAAATATCAATAGCGATTTTTTTTATTCTTTATTGGCTAATTGGCCACAGGCATCATCAATATCTTTTCCCCGGCTTCTGCGGAGTCGTGCATTTACCCGGTTCTTTCCCAGGTATTCCATAAAAGCCTCTACTTTTTCTTCATCGGGTTTTTCAAATTTGGCGAAGGAGATGGGGTTGTATTCAATGATATTAATAAGATCAGCAGGTACCTGCCGGTAGAGTTTAATCAATTCATCAGCGTCCTTAGGCGAGTCATTAAAGTTTTTGAAAAGAATATATTCAAAAGTGATTTCGTTTTCAGTTTGCTTATAAAAATAATTTAATGCATCAATGAGTGTTTGAATATTATTGGTATCGTTAATCGGCATTATCTCATGGCGTTTCGCATCATTGGCAGCATGCAGCGACAGGGCCAGTTTAAATTTTACTTTATCATCTCCAAGCTGACGGATCCCTTTGGCTACACCTGCTGTAGAAACAGTAATGCGTTTGGGACTCATTGCCATGCCCTCCGGCGATGTTATTTTTTCTATAGACTTCAATACATTCTTATAATTCAGTAAAGGCTCACCCATTCCCATAAAAACTATATTGCTGAGTTTTTTACCATTTGTCTTTTCACTTTGCTGGTTGATGATAGCTACCTGATCATATATCTCATCAAAATCAAGATTTCTTTTTCTTTCCATGTAGCCGGTAGCACAAAATTTGCAACTTAATGAACAACCAATTTGCGAAGAAACACAAGCTGTATACCTCGAAGCAGTGGGTATCAACACCCCTTCTATTAAATGTCCATCGTATGTTTTAAAACGGGATTTAATAGTTCCGTCGGCACTGAATTGTGTGGCATCGGTTTCCAAACCATTTAATACAAACTCTTCCTTTAATTTTTGCCGCAGTTCTTTGCTCAGGTTGGTCATGGCATCAAAATGTTGAACTGGTTTCAGCCACAGCCATTCATATACCTGGTTGGCCCTGAATTTTTTTTCGCCCAACTGTTCGAAGTATTGTTCAATTTCTGTTTTACTTAAATGACGAACGTTTTTTACTTCCTGCTTTGCCATGCCGCAAAGATACTGAACCCTGAACCGGCGTATAGTGTAAATGACGAATCAGTTATCTTGCAGCTATAATATATTATATGAAATCTGTTTATGTAATCGATGTGGTAAGAACTCCGGTAGGTAAATATGGTGGTGCATTAGCCTCCATGCGTCCGGATGATTTACTGGCTTATATTATCAAAGCTTTATTGCAAAGAAATGCGGAAGTAGATATCAATGCCATTGAAGAAGTAATAGCCGGAGCTGCTAACCAGGCAGGTGAAGACAACCGTAATGTGGCACGGATGGCGGCATTGCTGGCAGGGTTGCCCATATCGGTTGCTGGCAATACCGTAAACCGCTTATGTGCTTCCGGTTTGCAGGCCATTATGGATGCTGCCAGGCAGATAAAATGTGGCGATGCAGAAATAGTAATAG
>JBKJXQ010000089.1:0-13750 GCA_046716235.1 Chitinophagaceae bacterium | reverse complement strand
CCATTTTAAGTGCTTTATTACAAACAATGAAGGAGCCGGTTCTTACCGGTGTTTTAAAAAATCCCGCCACAAAAAATGATTCTATTGCTGCTTATAATTTTTATAAAGCACATTACTGGGATGGGGTAAATTTCTGGGATGGCCGGCTTGCATACACTACTTTTTTTGAAGAAAAATTAGATAAGTATTTTGTTCAATTGGTAACACCACAACCAGACTCTATTATTAAAGAGATTGACCGGATGATGGGCTATGCAAGTACCAATGAAGAAATGAACCGCTTCCTGCTGATAAAATTTATCAATCGCTATCTCGTACAAAAATACATGTGGGAGGATATGATATTTGTTCACCTGTTTGAAAAATATTTTGCTCATAAAGAATATTCCTGGCTTGCAGAACAAGGCCGTAAAACCATTACCGACAGGGCTTACAGCCTGATGGCTAATATAATGGGAACACCTGCGTCTGAAATTGAATTACCAGATACTGCCGGCAAAGCAACATCGCTATATGCAAAAGAGGCATTATATACAATAGTTGCATTCTGGGATCCTACCTGCGGTCATTGTAAAGAAGTACTGCCTAAGCTGGATTCATTTTACCTGGCAAAATGGAAAATGGCCGGTTTAAAAATTTATGCCGTTGCTAAAGAAACAGATGGATCTAAAAAAGATTGGCTCACATTTATTACGGATCACCGTTTACAGGAATGGACCAATGTGTATTATTCAAAAGCTGATGATAAGGCCCGCATCAATGGCGGTATACCCGGGTATTCGCAGTTATATGACGTACAAACATTTCCAACGTTATATTTGCTCGACAAAGAAAAACGGATTGTTGCCAAGAAATTGAGTTATGAGCAAATAGATGAAGTGTTACAACTAAAAATGAAAGGGCAGTAAGCTGTTACTTAAAATGATTACTGATAAGTTATTAGAATTTTAACTGCCTGTAATAAACCAATAACCTGAAACAATATACTATGAACAAAAAAATCCTTATCGTCTTTTTTGCCAGCTTTAGCATAGTGGCTGCTTCTTCGCAAACCCTTTTTACCTATGGAAATTATTCTGCTGATGCAAAAGATTTTCTCAGGGCTTTTAATAAAAATACATCACAGCCGGTAAAAAATAAATCCAACGCCATTAATAAATACCTTGATTTATACATCAACTCCAGGTTAAAAATCCGGGAGGCCTATGACAGGGGTTATGATACACTGTCCGAAATAAAAACGGAAGTAAATAACCTGCGGACACAAATTGCAGATAACTACATGACCGATCAGCAAACATCTTCCCGCCTGCTTAAAGAAGCTTTTCAGCGCAGCCAGAAAGATATTTATACAAGGCATATTTTTATTTCATTCAAAAATGCAGCCGGCATTATGGATACTGCTGCTGCAAAAATTAAAAGAGATGAAATAGTAAAGCGGTTAAAAAAAGGAGATGACTTTTTATTGGTAGCACAGCAAAATTCGGACGATCCTGCTGCTAAAATTAATAAAGGGGATTTGGGCTATATCACTGTTTTCACTCTTCCCTATGAATTTGAAAACATAATTTATGCAACAGCTACCGGAAATTATTCCCAACCGGTAACTTCAAAAATTGGTTATCATATTTTCAAAAACCTGGGTGAAAGAAAAGCATTGGGTAAAATAAAAGCACAGCAGATATTACTGGCCACACCGCCAAGTGCAGATGAAGCATATAAAAAACAACTTAGTAAGCTGGCCGATTCCTTATACAATAGAATTATTACCGGAGATAGTTTTGAACAGCTGGCTACCCGTTTCAGTAATGATTTTATAAGTGCAGCCAGTAAGGGAAATATGCCTGATATAAGTGTGGGCCAGTATGATCCTGCATTTGAAAATGTGTTATGGTCTTTACCCAAAGATGGGGCTGTAAGCAAACCCTTTCTTACTTCGCATGGCTGGCATATTGTAAAACGTATTTCTATAACTCCTGTTGTTACAAATGCTGCCGATAAAATCTATCAACAGGAATTGCAACAAAAAATTACTGCCGATAGCCGTGGAAAAATTTCGAATGAGTTTATTTATAAAAAAGTAATTGCTAAGCCGGGTATTAAAAAAAATGTGTATAATGAGGCGGCGCTTTGGGCCTTAACAGATAGTTTAATCGATTATAAACCTGCAGGGATTGGAAAGACGATGACCACCTCTACTACTTTGTTTAATATAGGTAAGGTTAGCTATGATGTGAATGCCTGGGTAGCATTTGCAAGAACCAACAGGATACAACCTGGTGGCGCCACCCTGAAACTTTATAACGAGGTAAGAGAAGAATATATCCGGTTTGCCATGCTCAATTATTATAAAGATCACCTGGAAGATTATAATGAAGACTTTCGCAATCAGATGACTGAATTTAAAGACGGTAATCTTTTCTTTGAAATTATGCAGGAGAAAATATGGAATAAAGCGCAAAATGATACGGCGCAACTGGCAGCTTTATATAATAAAAACAAAAATCAATATACCTGGAAACAAAGTGCTGATGCCGTTATTTTCTTCTGCTCCGATGAAGCTGTTGCCAAATCAACTTATGAACAATTAAAGAAAACCCCTGCTTATTGGAGAAAAATAACTGATCAGAATGGCGAAAAGGTGGTTGCTGATTCTGCAAGATATGAATGGAATCAAATACCAAATCTTAATAAGACAATTCCAAAGCCTGGGATGATAACATCCCCATTAATTAATAAAAACGACAATACTGCTTCGTTTGCCTATCTCATAAATGTATATAGTCAACCAATGCCACGTAGTTTTAACGAAGCAAGGGGATTAGTAATAAATGATTACCAGGCAGCGCTGGAAAATCAATGGATAACCGCATTAAAAAAGAAATACCCGGTAGTGATTGATAAGAAAGTGTTGAGTAGTATTTCGAAATAAAGCTAACAGATGAAGGAGAAAAAGAGTAAAGGTGAATGTTGGGAACAGGTTCTTTTTCTCCTTTATACTTTTAGCTTACAAATCCTTCACCACATCTGCAATCATAAGCGGACGACCCAATGTATAATAATGTAATATAGGAACGCCGGCTTTCTTTAATTCCCTTGATTGAGCCAACAACCATTCAACGCCTATTTTCTCTACATCTTCGTCTGTTTTACACTGTGCCACGGCATTGCTTAGCTCTGAAGGCAATTCTATAGAAAATGTTTTTGGTAAAACTGTTAGTTGCTTTTTTGTATAAATAGGTTTTAGTCCCGGTATAATAGGCACATTGATACCAATAGCCCGGCATGCTTTTTCAAAGGCAAAGAATTTTGCATTATCAAAAAACATCTGTGTGATGATATAATCTGCCCCTGCATCTACTTTCATCTTTAAGTATTGAAGATCGGCATCCAAATTGGGTGCTTCAAAATGCTTTTCAGGATACCCCGCTACACCGATACAGAAATCTGTTTTATGCGTTCCCCTTAATTCGTCTTCAAGATAAATGCCAGCATTAAGATTGGCAACCTGTTTCAGTAAATCACTTGCATATTTATGACCGCCGGGTTCTGGTTCAAATGCTGTTTCATTTTTGGCAGCATCACCCCGCAGCACCAGCACATTATCAATACCGAGGTAACGGAGATTGATTAAGGCATCCTCTGTATCATTAATACTGAAACCGCCACAAATCAGGTGAGGAACCGTATCTACACTATACTTATTCATAATAGCAGCGCAGATACTTTCTGTACCGGGGCGTTTCCGCACTACTACTTTTTGAAAACTGCCGTCTGCATTTTTCTTAAATACATGTTCACTCCGGTGATAAGTAACATTAATAAACGAAGGCTTGAACTCCATCAATGGATCAAGATGCCTATACAATGCTTCAATGCCTTTTCCCTTTAACGGGGGCAATACTTCAAACGATATAAGGGTTTCTTTTCCCTGGGCTATATGATCAGTTACTTTCATTGGGATGCAAAGCTAAGAAAGCAGGCAATGAAAAGCAAACACTACCCTATACAAAAAAGGCATCTTTCGAAAGATGCCTTTTTTATTATTAAAACAGTATGAGTAAACAATATTCTGTTTTACCCTTTTGTCATATGTTTTCTTCCTTTTTTCTTAGCGAATTTTTTCAATGGGCTCTTATTTCTCTATTCAGAGTGTGAAAAAAATAGTAACGTTTATTATAAAAATATATAATTAAAATCTGAATCCCAGGCACAAACCTGATCTTACACCTGCCCAGGGGCCTTTAAAATTTACTGTTGCACCATTCCCATCAACAGTATAAGTAATATTTGTGAGTGGTATATCCAGATTAGCCAGCTCGTTTCGCAAAGCTGTTTGTTCAGACGCAGTTAAAGATTTTTTTCCGGCAATATCTCCATTTGATGTTCCATAGTTAGGGCCTAGAATCCACCAATCAAGCATTAGTCTTTTTCCCAATTTCCATTGTGTACCAAATAAAATTCCACCGGTAAAAGTGTTTAAATCTCCCGATAAATTAATCTCCTTCTGCACCGTTCCATCATCAAATAAAAAAGGAAGTGAAGCAGTATAATGTGCAATGCGGGCATAGGGGGCTATATAAAAACCCTGGGGTGCGCCTTTCTTGCCAACATACCATCTTAACTCTGGTGTAAAAGCTGTATTTCCGATTATAATATTTTCAATTTGCTTTTCTGTATCGGGATCATCGGCAAGATTCTGGAAAGTGGACTTGAGGGGAATATCTCCTTTAGACATAAATCGTACACCTGCCGCAAACGAAAAACGTTTAGAAAGTACCCTTTCATATTGAAATGATATATTTTTTAGCCCCAATGCAAATAAATTAAGTTTGATGACATTTTTTTTATTCGCAGGTTCGGTTGGTTCAGCAGGTTTTTCTTTTTGCGCCGATAAAATAGAAACACTAAAGGATAACAGGGTGATAAAGATGAATTTTTTCATGTTATAAGTTTTGGTGGTTAATAATACATATTACAAAGCTATAAATAGTGATGAAAATTAAGGTATAAATAAAGCACTTAGTTGTTGACAAAGAAAAATTGGATTGTTAAATCTCCCGTTTCTATTTTCACTTATTCTACCTGAAACACTATTTTTGCTGTCAATGCTTCATACAATACATACAAAAAACCTGGTAAAAAAATACGGACAACGTGTTGTCGTTAATCATGTTTCTATTGAAGTAAAACAAGGGGAGATTGTTGGCTTGCTGGGGCCCAATGGTGCCGGAAAGACTACCTCGTTTTACCAGGTGGTGGGATTAATAAAGCCCGATGAAGGTGAAGTATATCTGGATGACCAGAATATTACCAGCCTCCCTATGTATAAACGGGCACAGATGGGTATTGGCTATCTGCCGCAGGAAGCATCTATTTTCCGTAAGCTGAGTGTAGAAAATAATATTGCTGCCATCCTGGAAATGACCAAGCTTTCCAAACACGAACAAAGGGAAAAATTGGAATCATTGCTGAATGAATTCCGGTTGCAGCATGTTCGTAAAAGCAATGGAGATGTACTGAGTGGTGGCGAAAGACGCAGAACGGAAATTGCCAGGGCATTAACAGTGGATCCGAAATTTATATTACTGGATGAACCTTTTGCAGGCATCGATCCCATAGCCGTAGAAGACATTCAGGCAATCGTTGCTAAGCTTAAGTATAAAAATATTGGCATCCTGATTACTGACCATAATGTAACAGAAACACTTTCTATCTGCGACAGAGCCTACCTTTTAATAGAAGGAAAAATATTTAAACATGGTACTGCCGAAGAGCTGGCCGCCGATGATGATGTACGCCGGTTATACCTCGGACGAAACTTTGAATTAAAACGCAAAGATTATCTGCATGAAGAAGCAGCTCTAAAAGCTGCCGATTTCCCAATCAAATAATTAATAATTCAAATCGAATTTCAATGCCGCTTAAAGTAATTGCCTTCGATGCTGATGATACACTATGGATAAATGAACCTTATTTCCAGGAAACGGAAAATAAGTTTTGTGCCTTACTGGAAGATTATATGCCACATCATAATGTAGCTAAAGAATTATTTAAAACAGAAATAGACAACCTTGCTTTGTACGGTTACGGTGTAAAGGGTTTTATGCTTTCCATGGTAGAAACAGCGTTGCGGGTTTCTAATAATACGGTAAGTACAGATACCATTGAGAAAGCGATTCAGTATGGAAAAGAATTACTGGCTAAACCTATTGAACTGCTGAATGGGGTAGAAGAAACATTGAGTGCATTAAAAAATAACTTTCGGCTTGTGGTGGCTACCAAAGGAGACCTGTTGGATCAGGAACGCAAATTAAAAAAGTCGGGGCTGGAACATTATTTTCATCATATCGAGATTATGAGTGATAAGCAGGAAGCTGATTATTTAAAACT
Organism: Chitinophagaceae bacterium; assembly: GCA_046716235.1. Lineage (GTDB taxonomy): Bacteria > Bacteroidota > Bacteroidia > Chitinophagales > Chitinophagaceae > JJ008. The sequence goes on along the minus strand of JBKJXQ010000089.1, from coordinate 7,357 downwards.
TATTAAACACCTTGATATAAAGCCCGAAGAATTTTTAATGATTGGCAATTCTCTAAAATCTGATGTGATGCCTGTACTGGCTGTTGGCGGGCATGCTATACACATACCTTATCACACCACCTGGGCACATGAAAAAATAGAACAAACAATTGAACATAAAAACTTCAGACAAGTAATGACTATCAAAGAAATTTTATCCTTCTTATCCGCTGTTTAATTTTTTGTTTCCGGCTTTAGTTTTTCATAGCATCGTAAGTTGCAAGCTTATCCTGAGGTATCAAGGGCACTCTTGCACGTTCCTCTTTCATGGTATCTCAGTATTTTAGCAAAATGAATTATCATTCATTTCCAAAGATTGAACTGCATCTGCATTTAGATTGCAGTCTTAGTTATAAAGTAGTGCAGCAATTAAATCCTACAATTACATTCGAAGAATATAAACAATCATTTATTGCACCTGCCAAATGTACCGACCTAGCCGATTATATATCCCGTGCCATAAAAGGATTTGAACTGATGCAAACCAAAGAACAGTTGCGATTGGTAACATTAGATTTATTTGAGCAACTAAAAATGGATAATGTGATATATGCCGAAATTCGGTTTGCACCATTGCACCATATTTTAAAAGGGCTTACTGCTGAAGAAATAGTATCGACCGTAAAGGATGCAGTGGAAGAAGGTATTCAGCAAACAGGTGTAGAGGCACGGATTATACTTTGTACGCTTCGTCATTATTCAGCAGCGCAAAGTATGGAAACGGTAAAACTGGTAGAGCAGTTTACAGGAACTCATGTTGTTGCATTTGACATTGCCGGGGATGAAGCCGGTTTTCCCATTGATAATCATATTGAAGCCTTTCAATATGCAAAAGCTAATAATATTCATTGCACAGCACATGCCGGTGAGGCAAAAGGTGCTGACAGTATGTGGGAAACGTTAGCACATTTTTATCCCACAAGAATAGGACATGGCGTAAGAAGTGTTGAAGATGAAAAACTATTGCAACATTTGAAAGAAAAAAATATACATCTCGAAGTTTGCCCCAGCAGCAATATACAGGTGAATGTGTTTGATACCATTGAAAATCATCCGGCAAACAGAATTTATAACGCTGGTGTATCTATGAGTATTAATACTGATGCCCGCACTATTACTCCCGTTACATTGAGCAGTGAATATGATTTACTGACAAAAAATTTTGATTGGACGAAAGAACATTTTCTCCGCTGCAACCTGGAAGCTGTTAAACATGCTTTTTGTGATGAGGGGCTAAAAGAAAGCTTAAAGGAGAAAATATTTGCTGCATACGGAAATTAGAATATAACATTACGAATGAGATTTTTCTGCTTCGTAGAAATTGGATTGAGAGGATTTATTTTACCGCATAGATGCAGAGGCAATTTTCAGCTTTGCTTCAAATGATTGTTCCTCCCCGTCTCTGCGGTTACAATTGTATTCGCTCAATTGCGAACAAAACCCTGAAGAGTGCCCTTCGATACCTCAGGATAAACTTGCAACAAAAGCTGATAGTATTACTGTCGCCGGGAACATAAAATTCCTTACACGTTTTAGTTCAAATGTCTTATTTTGTCGGAGTAATGAAATTACTAAGCCCTGCCATATCATCGCTTGCCCGTATGCGGCTCTGGCGCATAGAAGGATGGAAAAATAATCCATTGGATGCACAGCGGGAAGTATTGCAGGACCTCGTTACATCCGCACAATACACGGAGTTTGGAAGAAAATATAATTTCTCTGAACTTTTTAATGTCCATGCATTTAAAGAAGCTGTTCCCATTCATGAATACAATGATTTGAAGCCCTACATTGAAAGGATGATGAATGGTGAACAGAATATTTTGTGGAATACACCGGTGTACTGGTTTGCAAAAAGCAGCGGTACAACAAGTGATAAAAGTAAGTTCATCCCTATCAGTGATGAAAGCCTGCAGGATAGTCATTTCAAAGCGGCTAAAGATGTGCTTACGATGTATTACCAATGCAATCAGGATTCTGAATTATTAACCGGCAAAGGATTGGTGATTGGTGGCAGCCACAGTGTAAATCCGATGAATAATGAAGCACAGTATGGAGACCTTAGTGCAGTGTTGTTACAAAACACTCCCTTTTGGGGACATTGGATACGTACCCCCGACCTCAGCATTGCACTGATGGATGAATGGGAAAGTAAAATTGAAAAGCTGGCTGAAATTACCATCAAAGAAAATGTAACTTCTATTTCCGGTGTTCCTACCTGGACGCTGATATTATTTAAACGCATACTGGAGATTACCGGTAAAAAAACTATAGCTGAAGTGTGGCCATCGCTGGAATTATATATGCACGGTGGTGTTTCCTTTACTCCTTATAAAGAACAGTTTCAAAAACTGATTGGCAAAAAAATTAATTACCTGGATTTGTATAATGCAAGCGAAGGATTTTTTTCTGCTGATGATGCAACGGGAAAAGATGGAATGCTGCTGTTTGTAGATCATGGAATCTTTATGGAGTTTATGCCGGTGAGTGAATATGGAAAAAAAGATCCGCAAACAATCGGACTGCAGGATGTGGAATTGGAAAAAAATTATGCCCTTGTCATCAGTACCAACTCGGGGTTATGGAGATATTTATTAGGTGATACGATCCAATTCACTTCATTAAAACCATTCCGCATAAAAGTATCCGGCAGACTGAAACATTATATGAATGCTTTTGGTGAAGAAGTGATTGTCGATAATTCCGACCAGGCCATTACTATAGCCTGCGAAAAAACCGGGGCTGTTGTTAATGATTATACGGCTGCGCCGGTTTACTTTTCCGATTCATCCAATGGTGCACATGAATGGCTGATAGAATTTGATAAAGAACCAGATAGCCTTGACACATTTACAAATGAACTGGATGCAGCATTAAAGAATATTAATAGTGATTATGAAGCCAAGCGGCATAAAAGTATTGCACTGCGCCTGCCCATCATTCATGCTTTAAAGAAAGGAACATTTACTACATGGCTTCGCAATAAAGGAAAGCTGGGCGGGCAGCATAAAGTGCCGAGGCTGAGTAATGAAAGGATTATTTTGGAAGAGATACTACAAATGAATACTGCTACATTTATCAATAAATAATTTATACTATGAAAATACTAGAAGGAAAAGTTGCTATTGTTACCGGTGCTGCCCGTGGCATTGGTGAAGCCATTGCGATAAAATTTGCAGAACAAGGCGCCAATGTGGCCTTTACATATATAAGCGACAGCAGTGCGGAGAAAGCTGCAGCATTAGAAACTAAATTAACAGGATTGGGTATAAAAGCAAAAGGGTATAAAAGCAATGCTGGTGATTTTGCACAGTGCGAAGCCTTTGTAACAGATCTGCTGAAAGAATTTGGCACGGTTGATATCTGTGTAAACAATGCGGGCATATCAAAAGATAATTTACTGCTACGTATGACACCGGAGCAATGGAATGATGTGATACAGGTAAACCTGAACAGTGTGTTTTATATGACCAAGCAAATCATCCGCCCGATGATGAAAGCAAAGTCGGGCTCTATCATCAATATGAGTTCTATTATTGGCGAAATAGGTAATGCAGGGCAAAGCAGTTATGCTGCATCCAAAGCAGGTATAATCGGTTTTACCAAAAGTGTAGCGAAAGAACTCGGCAGCCGCAATATCCGTTGCAATGCGATTGCCCCGGGTTTTGTAGAAACAGATATGACCAGTTATTTAAAAGACGGCGAAGGTGCTGATAAATATAAAGCCGGCATTCCATTAGGCAAGTTTGGTTCGCCGGAAGATATTGCAAATGCTGCATTGTTTTTGGCGAGTGATATGAGTTCTTATATTACCGGGCAGACATTGAGTGTTTGCGGGGGGTTGAATATTTAGAGTGGTATGTGCTAAGTAATAAGTTTTAAGTAAAGGAGCCACAAGAAAAGTTAATCAACAAATCAGTATACTTATTTCTTATAACATACTTCTCCAACCTTTCCATTAGCCCTGAAGCTTTATGCCTCGCTTTTTAATATAAGCATGCCATAAAATCATAGCAGCAATAGTCCGGTACGGCCGCCACGGTTCAGCTATCGCCAGCATTTTTTCTTTGCTAATATCTTTTGGCAATTGCTTTACTTCTCTCAGGCTGTTTACTAAAGCAATATCACCTAATGGAAATAAATCTGTTCGTTGCAATGCATGCATCAGGTACACATCGATTGTCCAGTGGCCAATACCTTTTAGTGTAATCATTATCGTTCTTACTTCCTCATCGGAAAGCAATGATAATTTCTTCAGGCTTATCTTTTTTGTTTGAATAGCTGTAGCCAACTCTCTGGCATATACAATTTTTTGCCGGGTAAAATAACAGGCCCGCATTTCTTCATCCCTCAGCTGAAGAATTTTTGCCGGTGTAACGTAGCCAATTTTTTCTTTCAATTTCTTAAAAGCAGCATAGGCAGCTGCCAGCGATACCTGTTGTTCAAGAATAGTAAGTATTAATGTTTGAAAGGTGGCGGGTCTTGTCCACATCGGCGGATAGCCATATTGAGTAATAATGGCTTTGAGTTCATTATCTTTTCTGCTTAATTCATCACAATATTGCCGGAAATTTTCGGCATTGAATTGTGTGATTGAATTTTTAGAATCTTTGGTAATCAGGTAGCCGTTACTTCTTTGCTTTAAATTTTTCAATTGCTTTTTTTGTAAAATCACTTAACACTAATTGTCCGCTGATGGCAGCTCTTTCTACTAACAAAGTATCCCAGTGTTCGGTTCCTTTCCAACATACTTTTTTTATTTCGGCCATTGCTTCCGGGCTGGAGTGTACCAGTGTGTCAGCTAATCTTCTGATGGATTCATCCATTTGTTCAACAGAAGGATGTAGTTCGGCAAATAATCCTTTTCTTCTGGCCCAGTCTGCATTGCGCCACAACGTAGCATCAATAGCCAGTTGAGAAAAAGCGGAACTACCGATCTTTCTTTCTACTGCGGGACCCACCACAAACGGTCCGATACCAACTGCCAGCTCACTTAGTTTAACGTCAGCTCCTTCTGTTGCAATGGCATAATCAACAGATGCCGCCAACCCCACTCCACCGCCAACACATTTACCATGTATACGACCAATGATTAGTTTAGGGCAAATCCGCATGGCATTAATTACATGTGCAAATCCACTGAAAAAATCGAGACCTTGTTGTTTTGTTTGTATTGCTGTCAACTCATTAAAAGAAGCCCCTGCACAGAAAGCTTTTTCGCCAGCCGAACGAAGTATAATCACTTTAGTATTTTCATCATTACCAGCTCCATGAATAGCCTGGGCCAGTTGCTCCAATATTTTTCCAGGCAATGAATTGCTTTGCGGATGAAAAAATTCAATGCTGGTGATGCCGTTATGTAATTGAGATTTTACAAATTCTTCCATATTTTCTATTATATAATAATTGTATAATTATTCAGGTATGAGGTTACTTGCAATGATCCCATTGAATATACTTTCCGTTGGGTAATAAATTTTCCTTCTTTATCAACAAGCGTCCATATTCTTTCATATTGAAATTTACTTTCTGCCATTATACTTCGGTAACACTACAACCACCTAATGATTTTACAGGATAAATGTATAGGGCAGATACAATAAACATTCTTAATTTTTTTTTGCTACCATAGTAAGAATAGTAGCTACACCTACTACCGGCTCCTCCGTACCATCCAGCATTTCCACCAGCCATTTTACAATCCCCTTATCAATATCATCACCCCTTTTAAAATCCTCTGGCTTTTCGATTACTCTTTTATCATTAGGCAATTTTTCTTTACAGGTAAACCGTATCTGAATTTCGGCACCCGGGTAAACAGGTTTGGTAAAACGCAATTCATCAATTCCATAATTTAACAGTACAGGATTTTTATCATAGCTGTCAACAAATAATCCTGCAGCCACACTCATAATAAAATAACCATGTGCCACCTGTTGCTCAAACATGGTTCCGGCAAAATCAGTAGTTTTTATATGTGCATAAAAATGATCACCGCTCAGGTCAGCAAACTTATCTATGTCTGCTGAAGTAATAATTCTTTTATCGGTAATTACCTGATCCCCGATTTGTAATTCTTCAAAATACTTTTTGAAAGGATGTTTACCCGGGTCTTTGCCTTTTGCATGAGGTTGATAAACATTGGTAATGGCAGTAATCGTTGTTGGCGACCCCTGCAATGCAGTTCGTTGCAAGTAATGTTTCACTCCACGCAAGCCACCCATCTCTTCACCACCACCAGCACGGCCCGGGCCACCATGCACCAATAATGGTAAAGGTGAACCATGGCCTGTACTTTCTTTAGCACATTCGTTATTTAATACCAAAATTCTTCCATGATGTGTGGCAGCACCCACAACATATTGTTTTGCTTCTTTATAATCAGCCGTAACTATGGTAGAACATAAACTTCCTTTTCCGAGTTTGCTTAATGCAATTGCTTCATCCAGGTTTTTATATGGCATGATGGTACTAACCGGACCAAAAGCTTCTACCTCATGTGCTTCTTTAGCATTGAAGGGATTATCATTCATCAATAATACAGGCGACATAAATGCACCTTTCTTTGCATCAGCATCTATCACTTCCACACTGTCTAATGAACCATACACTATTTGTGATGTGGCTAATAATTTCTGCACCTGTTCTTTTACTTCATTTCGTTGCGTTTGTCCTGCCAATGAACCCATTCTGACTGTTGAATTAAGTGGACTACCAATTACTGTTTGAGATAAAGATGTTGCAATAGCCTTCCACACATCTTCCATTTTATTTTCTGGTACAAATATTCTGCGAATACCAGTGCAACGCTGTCCCGCCTTCAATGTCATTTCCTTACGAATCTCTTTTATAAAAATGTCCCACTCAGGAATACCCGGCACCACATCTTCACCCATTACTATACAATTCAATGAATCCGCTTCCATATTAAACGGAACTGACTCTCTTAAAATTATTGGATTGGATTTTAATAGTAACCCGGTGGATGCAGAACCAGTAAACGTTACCACATCCTGTGATGTAACATGGTCTAACAAATTACCGGCACTGCCACATATTAATTGCAGTGCGCCTTCCGGTAAAATTTTTGAAGCGATGATTTCTTTTACAAATACTTCGGTCAAATAAGATGTAACGGTAGCTGGTTTAACAATACAAGGCATACCAGCTAATAAATTCACGGCAATTTTTTCCAGCATTCCCCAAACAGGAAAATTAAAAGCATTGATGGGGATAGCAACTCCTTCTTTAGGAACCAGGATATGGGTTCCCATAAAAGTGTTGTTCTTACTAAAGTTGTGGCTTTCGCCGTCAATAC
>JBKJXQ010000088.1:0-2688 GCA_046716235.1 Chitinophagaceae bacterium | reverse complement strand
GCGTACATCTATGGATAAATGTCAGGCTTGTCACCCTGAGTTTATCGAAGGGTTATCGAAGCCGTATAATCACCCTTCGATAAACTCAGGGTGACAGTGTTATTTTAATGTCTACTTGATATAATTTAAATTATTACAAAAAAAAAAAATTAATGTATGGACAAAAATGTCCGGATGGCAGCAAGTTCTGGCCTGTCAGAATTTGTTGTATCCATTACCGTTGATAATTGTTTATAATAAAAAATGGCCCTTTGTGTATTGCCTGATTTTTCTGCAGCTCTACCAGCTCCATATAGACTATTAAAACGGTTAGGGCTTTTCTTCAGTACTGCTTCATAGGCAAGTAAAGCATTTTCATATTGCTTTACCTGGAGCAACATATCTCCTAATAACTCCCTGGCGGGTAATACTTCCCCGGGAGTTACCGGATGTTTTTCTGTGCTATCTTCCATATCGACTGCAAGTTTCATTAAACTTAACGCTTCATTATTTTGCGCTGCTGCAAATTGTATCCATGCTTCGCCGGTTTTTATTTGAATTTCCACCTGCTTTGATTTATATACATCTTTTTGCTGTTGCAGTTTCTCATGCAGTTGCTTCATTTTTGTTAGTTCAACTTCTGCACCTTTTATATTTTCTAAATGAGCTGCACCTAACAGGCGGGTAAAATGTATAATGGATTCCTGCCAGGGGAAATTTATCCATGGAAAGTTGGAAGGATACAGTTGTACCGTTGCTGCTTCATTCCAGTTTTTATTTTCCAGATAAAAACGTGAAGGGATGGCAGCAAATGCATAAGCAACTTTAAAAGTAACGGGATATACTTCGATAAAGGTTTCTAAATATTTCAGTTGTTCTTGTGCAAGTTTGTTTTCACCTTTTTGCAAGTAAGCATATACAAGATAGTCCATGCCATGAAGTTCTTCATCCCAATGGCCTTTGATACCCGCTTGTTCAGCATAACACTTTGCAGAAGCTACAGACGCAAGATTAGAATTAATACATTGATCCCATAGACCCAGCCTTGTAAAAATATGTGAGGGCATGTGGAGTGCATGTGCTGAAGAAGGAGCAACTGCTGCATATTTCATGGCCGCCGGCAAAGCAAGTTCCGCAAGTTCCGGATAATCGTAGGTATGAATGATATAGTGAATGATTCCCGGATGATTTGGTTCGGAAGGATAGAGTGCATTTAATATTGAACCAGCTTTTTTCTGATTTACAAAAGTCTTGTCAGTCGGGTCGGCAGAAGCATCTAATGCCAAAGCATAAAATATAGCTGCTTCTTTATCGTCATGGTAAGTGTTATGTAGTTTTTCCATTGCCTTTTCGTAATTAATGCAACGGCTACGATGGTCAGTTTTATTCCAGTCTTTATAAAATGTTTCTATGGCACTGATATAAGCTGATTCTCTTGCTGATTTTTTGGTAATGGTATTTGCAATTTCAATAGCCTTACTTCCTTTTATAAGTTCTGCTTCAGTAGGAGCCGTCCACAAGGAATGGAAATTACATAAAGCTACACCCCAGTATGCCATAGCACATTCCGGGTTTTCATCAATAATTTTTGCAAACACTTTTTCAGATTCATCATATTCAAAGGAATGCAATAGTTCTATCGCCAAATTGAAATCATTTTTTGATTTTTCATTACATGTCATATCAAAATCAACCGAGCCGAATTGCTTACCAGGAACACCGCAGGAAATAACCTCTCCCCTTTTTAAATCTATCTGGCTAATTAATTCTTTTGAAGGGCCTGAATTGCCACCTTTACATGATATGAGTGCCGACACTGACAAAATACCAAACATCCATATTGAAGTATTGAAAAGATATTTCATATTGTAAAGATTTAAATAAGACGGGGTATGCTAAGATTTTTACTTTTCAAAGTATAGTTATTATCACTCCGTCAAATATTATTTACCCATACAAATTAAGTTAATAACTGCTCAAAAAAGCCGCCTATCTTTTTTTCTCTGTCAACAAAATGTATTTCCAGAATCCATTCTCTTTTATTATCATTTGCATCGGGTAAAAACATATCGTTCGGGTTTTCGGGGTGAACATACAGGCCGTAATTTTTTGGCTCTAACCTTTCATGAGGGAAATGCCCGATAAGATGTCCGGCCAACTGTCCGCCATAAGCCCATCCGTATTTTTTGGCAAGTTCAATTATGTATTGATAAAATTCTGCACCGGTAAGTTTTGTTTGCTTGCTAAACCAATTCTTAGCTTCGTGCCAGGCCAACTCAATATCATTTTTCAATTTATGTTTCAAAGGATCGTTCCCTAAAACATACGTTCTGCCAAAATCTGCTTCCCATTCTTCAAGGATGGGTCCAAAATCTAAAAATAAAACATCATCTTCTTGTAAAATTAAATCGGGAGGGTTTTCATCATAAGGTACTAATGTGTTAGCGCCGCTTCTTACAATACGCTTATGCCAAAATTTTTGAATCCCGAATAGTTCTTCCGCCAATTTAAAAACTTCTTCGTTTAATTCGTTTTCGGATTTGCCATGTTTTATTAGTTGGCGTTCTTCAATCGCATTTAATAATTGCTGTGCAATATTTTCTGCTTCAATTAATTTGGATTTTGTAAAATTCATTGATTGTAAAGATAAAAATGTCCGCCCGGCTTTTGCCAATACTTTTGTTAGCGATTGATTGTTATTGCCTGTCC
>JBKJXQ010000087.1:0-2573 GCA_046716235.1 Chitinophagaceae bacterium | reverse complement strand
CGAAAAAGGGTAAGCTCCTACTTTACCAAAACAATTACCAGTTATAAAACATACGAACTGGTGCAGCGGATTGCCAGGATTGAATTTGCAATTGTAAATTCTGAACAAGATGCTTTTTTATTAGAAAATACGCTGATAAAAGAATATCAACCCCGGTTCAACATCAACCTGAAAGACGATAAAACGTATCCTCATATCGTTATTAAAAATGAACCTTTCCCCCGGGTTTTTCTAACCCGAAAAAAAATAAAAGATGGTTCAGAATATCTTGGCCCTTTTACTTCTGTAAAAAAAGTAAGGGAGCTGATTGAATTTATCAAACAAACCATACAGCTCAGAAATTGCAGGCTTAACCTAACCGATAATAATATTAAAAAAGGCAAATTCAAAGTATGCCTGGAATATCATTTAGGCAATTGTAAAGGCCCTTGTGAAGGTTTACAAACTAAAGAAGATTATAAAGAAGGGCTTGCTCAGTTAAAAAACCTGTTGCGTGGCAACCTTGGCCCTGTTATCCGCCATTTTAAAGAAGAAATGAAGGAGCATTCCGCAGCACTTGCATTTGAAAAAGCTGAATTAATAAAAAAGAAAATTGATTTCCTGGAAAACTATCAGTCCCGGTCTGTTGTGGCTAATGCAAAAGCAGGTAATATGGATGTGTTCTCGATACTTAAAGAAAAAGATATTGCATTTGTAAATTACCTGATGGTTCGCAACGGAGCCATTATACAAACACAAACAACAAGAATAGAAACCCATCTTGATGAATCAACTGAGGAAATTCTTGATTTTGCCGTGGCGCAATTAAGAACTACATTCAACAGTGATGCAACAGAAGTTATTGTTCCTTTTGCGATCGAATATCCGCAACATGAAATAACAGTTACTGTTCCCAGAGGTGGCGATAGAAAAAAATTACTGGAGCTCTCGGAGAAAAATACAAATCACTTTATTAAAGAATTACAAAATACAGAAAGGCTGCAGCTGCATATAAAGAATGCTGATAAAATGCAATTACTAATGAAATTGCAACAGGATTTGCAGTTACAGGAACTGCCGGTTCATATTGAATGTTTTGATAATTCCAACTTTCAGGGAAGTTACCCGGTTTCTGCAATGGTTTGTTTTAAAAATGGTGAATCCAGCAAAAAAGATTACCGGCATTTCAATGTAAAAACGGTAGATGGTATTAATGATTTTGCTACCATGAAAGAAGCCGTTGGCCGACGCTATAAAAGGTTGAAAGAAGAGCAGCAGCCATTTCCACAATTAGTGATAATTGATGGTGGTAAAGGGCAGCTAAGCGCTGCTCTAGAGGCCATAAAAGAATTGGATGTTGATGGCTATACAACCCTTATTGGTTTGGCAAAAAATGAAGAAGAAATATTTTTCTCTGGCGATAAAGAATCGCTAAAGCTTCCTTATAACAGCGAGAGCCTGAAATTTGTACGAAGTATAAGGGATGAAGTTCATCGTTTTGGTATCACTTTTCACCGGCAAAAAAGAAGCAAAGGCACATTTAAAAACGAACTGGAAGACATACCCGGCATCGGGCAAAGCACCACTGACTTTTTACTGAAAGAATTTAAATCGGTGAAGAATATCAGGGAAAGAAGTGTTGAAGATCTTTCAAAACTAATCGGGAAAGCAAAAGCCAAAGTTATTATTGACTACTTTAAGAAAGAATGAAAGTTTAGGACCTTCTGTTTCTCTCACTCCATGGGTTGGGGCTTAAAAAAAGTGGGGCCCGGATAGAAATCCAGCCCCGTTTTTAAAATCCAATATCCTATGAAAAACCGTTACGAAAATACAACAATATTTCAACTTTCCTATAGGACTTTTACGATTTTTGAAACTTTTTTCTGCTAAAACAAAATACTTTCTGTTCCCAAAACTTTTACCGATACTGTTTTGTCGTCTGAAAAATATACTAATACCAACGAGGTATTAGATAATGACTATTACCCTGAGTTTATAGAAGCGTAATTCAAAAGACTTTATAAGATTACTGCCTAAGCCTGTGGCTTTCTAATGATCCTGATTTTAATGTTTGATTTCTATAAACCGGTATGCAAGCTTTTAAAACTATTTGAAATTAAAGCAAAAAATCCCTCTCGTTTGGAACGAGAGGGATTCAAATATTTTATTAAGACGGGTAAAATTAATATGACCAAAGGTCTTGTTCGAAATTGAATATTTTTTCTTTAATATTATCGCCTTCAAGTAATGAAAGAATTGGATCTTTAATATAGCCTTTAATTTGTTTATTAGATGGATTGTCAATTGATGATTTTACAATATAACTGCTAAACATACGGCTTTCAAATAATTCTTCCCAGGTCATCCTGCTTTGTCCCATATTTTTAGGGTTATAAACTTCTGCCTTTGCCAGCATAGGGCGAAGATCAGGATAATAAACCCAGAACAAGGATGATGTGCCTCTTTCTTTTGTTGTATTAGGAAAATATTCTGTTTTAAGAACCCCTATTCCCAAAATACGGCAGAACATTCTGCTTGACTCCCGGTCAAAAACCCACTCTTCTTTTAATCGTATTTTAGACACTGACTTAGGA
>JBKJXQ010000086.1:0-6666 GCA_046716235.1 Chitinophagaceae bacterium | reverse complement strand
CCAATAAACAACGATGCCATCCAGATTTTTTCGGGTATATCCAGCAGTTGTGCTCCTTCAGCATCTACAGCTATTATAATTCCATTTTGTAAAGTAACCACAATGGCAAGGCAACCGAATACAAGATTGAGCAAAGTAAATAAATTGGGAATTTGTTTCATGTGTGATCCTTATTTTATTAGCCATTTATAATTCACTACTACGATTTTTTACTAATAGGTAAGTAATATCATGATGGCTCATTTTTTTAATAAAAAGTAATTAAGATTAGAATCCTGTCAATGCAGCATCTATTAAAAACTCTTTTACTTCGTTTTCACTTACTTCGAAACCGGGCATAAACTCTACTTGTTCTTCAAAACTGATATCGTCAAAATAACACAATTGTTTACAAAATAATGCAGGATTAAAAACACCTGTAAATAGCACTTTGGCTTTATTACAAATTTCCTGGATGCTAAAATGATTTTTCACTATAATATATATATCCACATAATCTTTCCATTTTCCTCTGTCCCCTAAGGCAAAGGCCTTCATGGCCGCAAGATCAATTAAATCAGGAATTCTGAAATAATTTTCGTAATAATTATCCGCAGGAACAAAAAAAGGAAACTCAAAAAAAGTCAGCTTCACCCTATTAATAGTAAAGTGTATCTGATCAGTTTTTTGAACAAGTACGTTTGATGAAAACCCCGATACAGCCACTTGTTTTTTTATATTCAACGCCTTTACTTCACCTCCGGTAAATAAATCATAATCAATAGATCTGCGATGGCCAATATGGAGGGCAATAGCTGTTCCTCCAACTAAGTAGTAAGACTTTGTATATTTTTTAATAAAAGGCAGTAAATCAAGTTGCTCTTTATTCAGGATTTCAAGATGCATATTTTTTAAAATAAAGGCTGAAGTAGTTCCTGGAAATTGGTTCATAATTATAAGCGGCTCTTTCCGACTTATTTATCTGTTCAAAAAAAACAGCTGCTGCATTCTTAATTCCTACAATACTAAACAAGGCTTTTATATCTTCCTTGTCTGCATAATTAATAAAAAACTCAAGTACTACCGGCAATGGCAAGTTTTCTTTTTCCGAGTCTTTGGAGTACCAGAAAAGATGTGCATTTTTCCGTATTAATGCCTTCAGTTCGGGGCTATTTTCCATGCTTTAAAGATACCTGTTTTTGCTGAGGAACTACTTGAGATTGCATCCCAGATTTTGTCTACAAAACCATCCCCTTTCAAAAAAAAATTTATGCTTATTACTGATTATCCTTCCCGGAAGGGGAATTTATTATTGAGTAAAGAAGAAAATACAAATCGTTGCTGCTTATTTATACTTTTACTTTTTCATCAACGCCTCTATCTCTTCCACCGTAATTGGAATGTTTTTCATCAGGTCCTTATTTCCATTTCTTGTTATCCAGAGATTATTCTCAATACGAATTCCCATTTTTTCTTCTTCTATATAAATACCTGGCTCTACAGTAAATACCATTCCTGCTTTAATGGGTTCCGTTCTTGTACCAAGATCATGTACATCTACACCAAGATGGTGAGAAATACCGTGGTACAAATATTTACGGTAAGCCCTGTTCTCTGGATCCTCATTTTTCACTTCTGATTTTCTCAACAAACCAATTTTTAAAAATTGTTGTGTAGCCTCTTCACCTACTTTATCAGTATAATCAAGAATACTGATACCCGGCTTTAAAATACTTTTTGCATAATCATGTAAATGCAAACAGGCATTATAAACTGTTTTTTGCCTGCGACCAAATTTTCCACTAACGGGAATGGTTCTTGTCAAATCAGCACAATACCCACCATATTCTGCACCAAAATCCATCAATATCAATTCACCTTCTTTACATTCAGCGTTATTACTTACATAGTGCAGCGTTCTTGCCCTGTCCCCACTGGCTATGATACTGCCATAGGCCGGACCGGTGGCCCGTTGGCTAAGGAATGAATGAAATATTTCTGCTTCAATCTCATATTCCATTACGCCGGGTTTTATGAATTGCAGTAACCGGCGAAATGTATTATCAGTAATGTCAATCGCTTTTTGTAAAACTTCTACCTCCAATGCAGTTTTAATACCACGAACTTCTTTCATAATTTTTGCTGCTCTTAAAAAATTATGCAGCGGATACCGGCTTCTCATTTCATCAACAAAACGATAATCCCTCGTTCTCAGGAGGTTTGCTTTCCTGTCATTTTCATTAGTGTCGAGATAAATATTATCTGCTATATGTATCCAGGGTTGTAACAATCCTTCTAAACTATCAAGCCAAACAATTGTTTTAATTCCACTTATTTCCTGTGCTTCATTTATCCGCAATCTTTTTCCATCCCATTTTTCTTTTAATTCATTGGGGCGAACAAGCACCAGGACTTCCCGGTATTTCGGGTCAGGATTATCAGGGAATAAAATAACCATGCTATCTTCCTGGGTTACTCCACTTAGCCAGAACAAATCACTGTTTTGTTTAAAAGTATAAATAGCATCGCCGTTGGAAGCCACTTCATCATTACTTACAAAAATGGCAATAGAATTTTTTTGTAATTGGCTGATAAACCTTTTACGGTTTTCAACGAATATTTCTTTGTTAAGATGTAAATACTTCATCGGTGGTTGGTTTATGGTTTTGAAAAATACCCGAAACGTATGCTGGTTAAAGATAGTAAGCAAAGCTATCAGCCAACTATCGTTTATCACAAAAGTTGATAAATCAAAAAATAAATAATCCTAAAAGTTTATGAATTTATCCTGCCCATACTACAAAAACATGTAACATGAATATATAATAATCAATGATTTACATAAAAAATTAACTTCTTTATAATAATTATACTAACAGTTGTTTGTCTAAAAAAGGTTTGTCACTTACCTTTGAGGCTTCAACAAATGCGTTTGCTCAAAATGACTATTCCTACGATTGCTATACCTACTAAGAATCTATTGCGTTTAGGACTTAAAACTGCTAATACTATACACTACCAATCATCGCCGGAAGAACTTGTACAAGATACACTCCGCATTGGTGAAGGAGTATTAAATGATACGGGTGCATTAGTAATTCGTACCGGTGAGTTTACCGGTCGTTCCCCAAAAGATAAGTTTATTGTAAAGGATGATACTTCGTCAACATCAGTTAACTGGAATGATTTTAATATTCCTATTGAGCCAGCCTATTTTGATATTATCTATAAAAAAGTTATTGATTATCTCGATAAACTACCTGAACTATGGATAAGGGACTGCTATGCATGTGCAGATTCCCGTTACCGGTTAAATATAAGAGTCGTGAATGAAAAACCATGGAATAATTTATTTGCTTATAACATGTTTCTTCGGCCAACAGATGATGAGTTGGAAACTTTTGAAGCTGAGTGGCATGTTATTTCTGCACCGGGGTTAAAACTGGATCCCAAAGAATGTGGTACCCGTCAGCACAATGGTGCTATTGTTTCTTTCAAACATAAAATGATTTTGATTGCGGGTTCTGGCTATACCGGTGAAACGAAAAAAGGGATTTTTACAATACTCAATTACATTTTACCGTATGAAAAAAATGTACTGAGTATGCATTGCAGTGCCAATATGGGAGATGCCGGAGATACAGCTATCTTCTTTGGGTTAAGTGGAACCGGTAAAACAACATTGAGTGCTGACCCTAAACGTAAATTAATTGGTGATGATGAGCATGGATGGACCGGAGATAATATTTTCAACTTTGAAGGTGGTTGTTATGCCAAAACAATAAATCTTACAGAAGACAAAGAGCCTGAAATTTTTAATGCCATCCGTCCGGGAGCCTTGGTAGAAAATGTTACTTTCTATCCCGGTACAAATAAGATAAATTTTGATGATGCTTCCATTACAGAAAACACCAGGGTATCTTATCCTTTAGACTTTATCAGTAATGCTATGGAACCATCAGTAGGTGGTTTACCCAAAAATATTTTCTTTCTTACCTGTGATGCTTTTGGTGTGCTGCCGCCCATTTCAAAACTAACACCCGGGCAGGCTATGTACCAGTTTATTTCAGGTTATACAGCAAAGGTAGCCGGAACAGAAGCTGGTGTTACAGAACCCAAACCAACTTTCAGTGCCTGCTTTGGTGCACCTTTTCTTCCATTGCATCCTGGAAAATATGCCCACATGCTGGGCGATAAAATGCAGGAACATAAAGTAAATGTGTGGATGATTAATACAGGCTGGACAGGTGGCCCGGTGGGTATTGGCAATCGTATGAAATTAAAATATACAAGAGCTATGATAACAGCGGCACTCGAAGGAAAATTAAATGCTGTTCAATTTGAAAATGATCCCTTTTTTGGTGTCGCCATTCCAAAAGAATGTCCTGATGTTCCTGCTGAATTATTATCACCCAAAAATACATGGGCAGATAAAGATGCTTATGATGAAAAGGCCAAATACCTGGCTGGATTATTTGTAAAAAACTTTGCGAAATATGCTGATGGCGTATCTGCTGAAGTACTCGCAGCAGCACCTGATGCTTAAATAATAATCCTGGACGGTTATTTTTATACATCCCGGCTATTAACGCCGGGGTTTTTTAATTAATTTAACGGATGCGGTTGCAGCCTTCAAAACATTAATAACTACTTTACGTTTATAAAACAGCTATGAAATTATTGCTAACTCATATTTTGCCAGGTTTGCTGCTTGCTCCTTTATTGCTGATAGCCCAAAACAGGGATGAAGATTCATTGGCCTGGAGCAGTTCCAAAAAACTTACCTGGGCAGATTATAAGGCATCGCCAAATCCTGAAAGTGATGCTGCTGCTTCTACCACCACTTTTCTATCAATCCAATATCATGTTACCGGCAATCATTTGGAATTTAAAATACAATCAAAGTTTTCGAAGACGCATTCCTGGGGCATACATAAAACAGATTATATTCTCCGGCATGAGCAGGGCCATTTTGATATAGCAGAAGCATTTGCCCGTAAACTATATCAACAAATGAGTGAGTATAGTTTCAAGAAAAAAACTTTTAAGAAAGATCTGAAGAAAATTTATGAGGATGTGACGAAAGAAAAAGAACAAATGCAGAATGATTATGACAACGAAACCCAGCACAGCATAATCAGAAAGAAGCAAGCCGAATGGTTGAAAAAAATTCAAAAGATGCTGGAAGAGTATGAAGATTATGCGGATTATTAATGTTCAGTAATTAGCAATAACAAATCCGTTTTATAATATTCATTCTGCAGGGAGAAAGGAATTTTACCTGAAAATCTTATTAAAATAATCCATACAACTGTGCATCTACTTTACGGATGATTTCTCCAAAATCTTCGTCCTTTTCAGCAAACTTATTCTTATCTACATCTATAATCAGTAATGAGCCTTCTTTATAATCGGCAATCCATTTATTGTAATACTCATTCAGCTTTTTAAGATAATCCAGGCGGATGTTCTCTTCGTATTCTCTTCCTCTTTTTTGAATTTGCCCCACCAGTGTTGGCACAGACGCATTTAGGTATATCAACAGATCGGGTGGTTGTACTAATGTTTTTAAAGTTTGAAAAAAATGAAAATAATTATCAAAATCCCTTTTGCTCATTAATCCCATTTCATGCAGGTTGGGTGCAAAGATGTTTGCATCTTCATAAATAGTTCTGTCCTGTATTACAGTTTCAGTTCCTTTTTGTATCTCCACTAACTGGCGAAGGCGGCTGTTTAAAAAAAATATTTGGAGGTTAAAACTCCAGCGGGGCATATCCTCATAAAAATCCATGAGGTAAGGATTATGATCCACATCCTCAAAATTGGGAATCCATTTATAATGCTTGCTGAGCATTTCAGTCAATGTAGTTTTGCCGGCGCCAATATTGCCTGCTATTGCTATATGCTTTGGTTTTGCTTTTGCTTTTGCCATGCCCCTGTCTTCCTGAAGAGAGACTTAATTTTGTAGTTAATAATAGCTATTTGAAAAACTGAATATAGAAAATCTTTTTATACCATAAATAATTGTTCTCTTTTTCTTTCCCCTTTTAGGGATTAAGGCGCAAAATATTTTAATCCTATTGCCTCTCTTACCAATTCCATAGTCGCTTTAGCACTTTTTCGGGCTTTTTCTGCCCCTTTTTCCATCACTTCTTTCAGGTAGGCTGAATCATTACGGATTGATTCAGCTTTTTCCCGGATGGGGCTGATAAATGTAACCATATCCTCACCTAATTGCTTTTTCATGTCACCATAACGAATCGTACAATTATTATAATCCCTTTCAAATTTATTTATTACCTCTACTTTACTTACTAATGTCATCAACGCAAAAATGTTTTCAATATAATCTGGCTTGGGTGCATTGGGTTCTGTCGGGCCATTATCCGTTTTTGCCTTCATCACTTTTTTGCGTATTAACTCATCGTCATCAGACAAAAAAAGTGTGGCGTATTGATTTTCACTTTTACTCATTTTACCTGTTCCGTCGAGTCCGGGCACTTTTACCAGCGCATCGCCATAATTAAATGCCTGCGGTTCAGGAAACACATCTCCATAGCGGTGATTAAACCTTTTGACAAAATTGCGGGCCATTTCCAGGTGTTGCTCCTGGTCCTTGCCAACAGGTACATAAGATGCGCGGTGCAGGATGATATCGGCAGTCTGTAATACTGGATAGGTCAGTAA
>JBKJXQ010000085.1:0-5104 GCA_046716235.1 Chitinophagaceae bacterium | reverse complement strand
AAAGATTACCGGGAAGTATATTATAAAGGTGGTGCCACCGAAGAACAGGCCAGGAAAACATTAGATTATTTTCTACATATATGGAAAGATGAAGGAGATAAAACAAAACCAAAAAGCATACAGCTTACAAAAAGCGGCGACACGGTTAATTTCCGCATGGTATCTAATATGGAAGTAATGGGGAAAATGGATGAAAACATATTTTATACCACAGGTAATGAGTTATCAGCCGCAGTATTTAATGGGGCACCGGTTAATGTAATTCTTACCGACGATAAATTTAAAACCATCCGCTCTTATACATTCAAAAAAATAGAATTGGGCAATAAAATAGATGCCGGACTTGTTGAAGTTTATATAAAGGGAGATTTTAGTAAGGACCAGGCGACTACCCTGGCAGAATTTCTGAGTAAAACAATCAACCCGGAAAATACTATCAGTTTTCAGATCAGTACTGGTGAAAAAGGGCATTACCTTTTGCGTATGGTAGCTCTACCTGAAAAAGCTTCTTCCCTTTCCGACACACAATTACAGGAAATGGCGGCCGCGGTATCTGAGAATGTTTTTAACAATGCACCAGTCACTTTTCAACTTACTAATACAGTATTTGAACCATTCAAAACTGTTGAATCAGGAGAACGTCCTGTAATGGATACAACAGCTGTAAAATAATAGTCATGGCTATAAAAAACAAGTTTGCTTCATAAGGCAAACTTGTTTTTTATATATAGAAACCTTTGCCGAAATCCCTATTTTTACTCAAAGCATTAATTATGCAAACGGCTTCTAAAAAAGTAGTGAATGGCTGGGCTATGTACGACTGGGCCAGCTCCTCTTACAATCTCGTAATCACTTCTACCATTTTTCCCACTTACTTCGAATCTGTAGCAGTTGATGATGCTTCTGTTTCAAAAACAACCGTTACTTTTCTGGGCCGGCAGTTTGAAAATACAGCTCTTTATAACTATGCCATTGCCCTGGCCATGCTTATCGTGGCTATAATGTCACCATTACTTTCTTCCATTGCTGATTACAGGGGCAACAAAAAAAAGTTTCTCAATTTTTATCTTACCATGGGCAGTATCGCCTGCGCCAGTATGTTTTTCTTTGAAAGAGATACCTTAGCACTCGGCCTTACCAGTATGATAGTCGCCTGTATTGGCTTTTGGGGCGGGCAGGTGTTTTATAATTCTTTTCTTCCAGAAATAGCTACTATAGAAGATCGGGACCGCATCAGTGCCCGGGGCTTTGTTTACGGATATATTGGCAGTGTACTGCTGCAGCTTATTTGTTTTGTATTTGTGATGATGAATTCTACATTTGGCATCACAGCAGTCCGGGGGGCACAAATATCATTCTTATTAGTAGGCCTTTGGTGGTGGGGATTTGGACAATTTTCTTTGCGGCGGTTACCCAACCCTGTTCCGGCAGGCAGCGGCGACCTGCAACATAATATTGTATCTAAAGGATATAAAGAATTACAAAAAGTCTGGTCGCAGGTAAAACAATTACCCAAATTAAAACGGTTTCTGCTGTCTTTCTTTTTTTATAATATGGGAGTACAAACGGTAATGCTGGTTGCAGCTTTATATGGTAAAAGTGAACTGGAAATACCAACAGAAAACCTGATAATTGCTATACTTATAATCCAGGTAATAGCAATTCCCGGTGCCTATGTCATTTCATGGCTATCATCACAAATTGGAAATATTAAAACATTGATGATCCTTGTGGTGATGTGGACAGGCCTTTGTGTTGTTGCCTATTATCTGCCTAAAGGAGGTATTTATGAATTCTATGCATTGGGTGCAGCTGTTGGTTTTATTATGGGTGGCATTCAATCCTTAAGCCGTTCTACCCATGCTAAACTAATTCCCGAAACAAGGGATACTGTTTCTTTCTTCAGTTTTTATGATGTTACTGAAAAAATTGCAGCTGTCGTAGGAATTTTTACTTTTGGCATTATCACTGAATTAACAGGATCACAAAGAAATTCAGTTTTAGCATTAGCCATATTTTTTATCATTGGGTTAGTATTATTATTTTATACCCATACAGCAAAAAGCAGCAACACATCCAATAAGCTGTAAAAACTAACTTATGACTCTCTATTCCATCAACACCGGTTATTTTAAACTTGATGGTGGTGCTATGTTCGGGGTAGTGCCAAAAACTATCTGGAATAAGATAAACCCCGCGGATGAAAATAATTTATGCTCATGGGCTTTGCGTTGTTTATTGATAGAAGATGGCAACAGGCTGATTTTAGTTGATAATGGCAATGGTGATAAACAGGATGCAAAATTTTTCAGTCACTATCATTTGCATGGCGATGATACGTTGGATAAATCATTAGCAAAATATGGTTTTGGTAAAGATGATATTACCGATGTATTCCTCACTCATCTTCATTTTGATCATTGCGGTGGCAGTATTATCCGTAGCGGAGATAAATTGATTCCGGCATTTAAGAATGCCACTTACTGGAGTAATAAAGAGCATTGGGACTGGGCAATATATCCCAACGAGAGGGAGAAAGCTTCATTTCTTAAAGAAAATATTTTACCGATTAAAGAAAGTGGTCAATTAAAATTTGTAGAAGTAGGTGGAAGTATTGAGGAGAAACTTGGGGAAATATCTTTTACTGAAAAAATTTCTATTCGTTTTGTAAGCGGCCATACCCAAAAAATGATGCTGCCTCAAATAAAATATAAAGAAAAAACAATCGTTTTCATGGCAGATTTACTGCCATCGCAGGGGCATATCCCCATTCCTTATGTAATGGCTTATGATATGTTTCCGCTTACTACATTAAATGAGAAAAAATCTTTTCTGAAAGAAGCTGTTGAAAATGATTACACTCTTTTCTTTGAACATGATCCCTTGCATGAATGCTGTACCCTGCAACAAACTGAAAAAGGTATTCGGCCTGACAATTTTTTTAAACTGGAAGAAATTTAAAGCCTGCAAATTTAAAATGTAGCAGAAAAAAATTAGCTCTTTATTTTTTCTTAATAAGTGAGGTAAGCGGATAACGCAGATTGGCATGGCTCATCATATCTATTTTAACTTTGCCTACCACCAATGGGCTCTCCACTCTTACAGGAATATGATTCATATCATCTGTTACCCATACTGTCATATTTTCACCACCTTCAAATATCTGTCCTTTCAAAAGCAATGGCTTTATTTTTAATGCTCTGAATTTACCATACTTTGTTTTTATTTCTTCCCGGCCGGCATACTTGATATACATATTATGCACTTCATTGTCTAAAAATAAAGAAAAGGGTATTTTATCATCCGGTCGTAATTTAGAAAAATCAATATTTCGGGCATAGTACATGGAACTTACCACATCCTGAACACAAGCCGGCACTTTAAACACACCATCAGCAGACACTGCGGTATTAGCTGTTTTATTAAATGTTATATTCTGATATTTTTTATATCCTCCTTCATTTACATTACGAACAAATTTTAAAGGCTGCATAGTGGCTGTATCAATATAGCTTTCATATTTATCTCTTACTTTATAAATCCAGTCGTAAGAAGAATTAGTTTTACCCTCACCCGTAATATGATATACCGGTTTGCTATTAATTGTTTCCAGCTGGCTGGTAAAAGTGGCATTACCGGCATTTACATAAATACCCGCAACTGCATAATAAACCGTAAACGAAATCTCTTCATCAACTTTAAATGAAATGTTACGGGTACTGCAAAAAGTATCAGCCGGAGCGTCCACTTTATTTGAAAAACTAAATAAACCCAAAACAAGTGGTATGAATAATTTAAGTTTTTTCATTTTTACCAGAATAAATTTTTTTAATGCCTACTATTAATAAACTGCCAATAATAGCGGGAACTATCAGGTTAATAAGCCAGATACCCGCAGTTGCTAATCCTATTCCGGCAATATTTGTACTATAAAGACCTACAATTGTTTTGGTAACAAATCCCCGTTGTACTAATTCTACAATAGCAAAAGAGGGTATAGCTGCCAATATTAAAAAGGAAACACTTACCGACCAAAAAGTTTGCCACCCTGTTACCTCCACATTAAATAAACGAAACAACAGGTAATATTGTATAATAAAAACAATAAATCTTAATAATGATAATGACAACAGTGTCAATAATAAAGTTGCATTAAAATCTTCCAAAGCCTTTACCAGGTAAGCAAACCGGCTGCTACCCGGTAAACGATCTACCCATTTTGTAAGCCATGAAAGTTTGAAATAAAAAAGTGTTAAAACTGCCAATGCTAACAGTACTCCGTATAAAATTACATTGATCCATATAGAAGAAATAAGATGGCCTTCTTCTATTGTTGAACGTAATATTACCAAGCCAATGCCGCCCATTAACAGGGTGATAATAAGCTGGCTGATACTGCCGACAATGGTTATTGAAATTGTTTTAAGTCGGTTACCTTCATCCATGTACATTACCCTACCGAGATATTCGCCAACCCTGTTGGGTGTACTTACAGAAAATGAAACGCCTGATAATATTGCCTTAAATGCTTTTACAAAACTAACCTGCTGCACCTGCCGGATAGAAATTTTCCATTTGAATGCTTCCACCGACCAGTTTACAAACATTAATACCATAACTGCAACAAGATTCCAGATCATTGGCCCATTAAACGACTCCCGTATATGCAGCCAGGCATTACCAAGATCAGGCTGATGTTTTATTTCCCGGTAAATAGACCAGGAGAGCCATATAAACAATACCGGCCCGAGGAAGTAATTGATGAAGATTTTGATATTTCGGTTCAGCTTCATTAATCTTGTAAAAATACATTCCTGTTTGCAAAAGCCTACTAAAATAATCCTTGGCATTGACCCCGGTACTATTGTGATGGGGTATGGTTTAATAACCGTTACAGGAAACACTATTACTTTATTAGAACTGGGTGTGCTGAAACCCGGAAAGGTAAAAGACAATTATAAAAACCTACAACTCATCTTTAATACCGTAAGCGGACTTATTACAAAATACCAGCCTGATGAGTTTGCTATTGAGGCCCCCTTCTTTGGAAAAAATGTAAAAAGTATGCTGAAACTTGGCCGGGCCCAGGGAGTAGCTATAGCAG
>JBKJXQ010000084.1:0-2896 GCA_046716235.1 Chitinophagaceae bacterium | reverse complement strand
TAGCGATGTTATACAAGGATCGCTGATGATGAATGATGCAGACCGGTCTGCATCATTCATCATCAGCGATCCTTGTATAACATCGCTATGCCCACCCAGGTATTTGGTAACAGAGTGCATTACAATATCAGCACCCAAATCAAGCGGATTTTGTAAATAGGGGGAGGCAAAGGTATTGTCGACACAAAGTAATGCACCGGCCTGTTTTGATATGGCAGCAATAGCAGCTATATCACTGATGTTCATCAATGGATTAGTTGGTGTTTCTAACCAAATCATTTTTGTTTTAGCTGTAACGGCAGCTTTTACATTGGCTGCATCAGTAGTGTCAACATAGATAAATTTTATTCCATAGCGTTCCCATACTTTAGTAAATAAACGATAGCTGCCGCCATACATATCATTAGCACATATCACTTCGTCGCCGGGAGATAATAGTTTTATAACAGCATCTGTTGCTGCTACCCCACTGCTAAACGCCAGACCAAATTTTCCATTTTCAATGATGGCAAAAGCCTCTTCCAATGCTTTGCGGGTAGGGTTCTGGCTGCGGGCATATTCAAAACCTTTGTTTACTCCGGGGGCTTCCTGTACATAAGTAGAAGTTTGGTAAATGGGTATCATGATAGCACCTGTAGATGGGTCAGGCGTTGCACCGGCATGTATTAATTTTGTAGCAAGTTTCATATAATTAATAGTTGAATGATATAAGTAACTAAGATTGCAAAGATGCTGAAATAAGATTACCTGAACAGCGAAGCCGCTGAAAAATACCGCCAATCGTAACTGTCAGCCTCATGTGCAGCTTGCGGTTTTATTTTTTTTTGTAACACTTCAGGGTTCAGATTTTTTTGATCCACCAGTTTTCTTTTGGCCTCCTGCATAGCTTCCTGTATCCTGCTATTCTCCATCCATTTTTTTTGTGGCGGCTCAAAACCAATTTTGTCTTTGCGCCAGGCAATAGATTCCGGCAGGTGGGTTTTCATGGTTTCTCTCAGCAACCATTTTGTCCAGCCATTTCTTATTTTGTACCGGGAAGGGAGGGAGAAAACAAATTCAACGAGTTCATGATTAAGAAAAGGTAATCGTACTTCCCTGCCATGTGCCATAGAGTTTCTATCAGCATACCGAAGCAGTTCTTCCAGTCCATGTGTGCAGGTATTAAAATGCAATACCCCATTTAACGTGTAATGACCCGGCCTGGTGTAATAGGCTTCTTTACTTTGCAGTTTTACAAAATCTTTGGCCAGGTCTTCCTGTCTTATTGCTTTCAGCAGATACTGCTGCTCTAATGCGATAGTGGTGAAATCAGGAAAATAAGATGCAATAATATTTTTATAAGTAAATTTTTCCTGTACACCAGCTTCTTTTGCAGCAATCAGTTCTTTGCTGCCCGATAATTTTCTTTTGCGATATAATTCCTGCCAGTACCATTGATAATATTTATGATAACCTGCCAGTGTTTCATCGGCACCCTGTCCATCAAGCAGCACTTTTACATTATGTTCTTTCGCCAGTTCAAATACTTTATACTGTGCATATACACTGGCTGAACCAACCGGTTCTTCCTGGTGATAGCAAATTTTTTTCCAATCATCCGCTAACTGATCAGGATTAATAGCGGTAGTAAATTGTTGTAAACTAAACCGCTCAGTAATTTGTTTTGAGAAAGCCAATTCATCTTTTTCATATCCCGGGAAAATGGCAGTGAAAGCCTGTGATTTATAATTCGGCGCCTGCTGTTCATTGATCAAAGCAACGATAGAGGAGCTGTCGAGACCACCGCTTAATGAAGTGCCAATGCTTACATCACTACGTAATCTTCGTTTTACAGAACGGGTAAGCAATTGATTGAACTGCTCCATTGCTTCATGGTCTGTAATTTTTTTATTTTCTTCTTCCGGATCTATATCCCAATATTTTTCCAGTACAACTTCCCATTTTTCTACACTCAGGGTTAATGTAGTTGCTGCGGGAAGTTTATATATATTTTCAAAAAATGTTTCTCCCGGTTGTTCTGGATTATCGGTGTAGCCAATGGTAATAAAATTGAAAAGCATTTTCTGATTCGGTTTATATTCAACACCTGCCGCCCACAAAGCTTTCATTTCCGAAGCAAAAATAAATTCATCGTTTGTATAGTAATAGAAGAAGGGCTTTTCGCCAAAGCGGTCTCTTGCCGCAAATAATATTTTTTCTTTTTCATCCCAGATTGCAAAAGCAAACATGCCATCAAAATAATCTACACATTCATTTTTCCAGCAATCATAAGCTGCTGCTATTACTTCTGTATCTGATTGGCTGCGGAAGGAGTAGCCTTTTTGCTGCAGCTGTTCTTTCAATTCAATATAATTATAGATTTCTCCATTATGCACAATAGAATAGCGACTGGCATATTGAAATGGCTGATGAGCCGCATCACTTATATCAATAATAGAAAGGCGGCGATGACCGAGAAGAACATCGGTTGATTCATTTTGCCAAAACCCCTCTCCATCGGGACCCCGATGAGCCAGGGCCCCGGTCATTTTTTTCAGGTGCTCCTTATCACACCGTGATGCAGTTGATTGAATAATTCCAGCGATACCACACATGTTGTAAATATCTAAAATTATTTCCGGCAGTGAAGGAATAAGTTTTTACAGAAATTAATCCATTATTCAAAAGTGATAGGTAATCTTATTTCTGCATTATCCCACGCCATCAGCAGGTTGGCACCGCCGGCATTTTTTTCAAAAATCATAGTAAAAAATTCAAGAGAATTGCCAGTTAACTTTACAGGCACATCAAACCGGGCTATATCTTTTTTCGGGTCAGGCTCTAATCCCCAGCTGTCAATATTACTGTTCAGTACAATGGTCCAGGTTTCAGTTGCGGGAATACAGTATAAAACATA
>JBKJXQ010000083.1:0-2870 GCA_046716235.1 Chitinophagaceae bacterium | reverse complement strand
ACTTTACCGGAAACGAAGGCTGATTTTTTTTGAGAGAAAGCGCTGCAGGAAGCAAGAAGCAGCAGACTGGTTATAAAAATTTTGGATAAGCTCATTCCTATAGGTGGATTTGCCAACAATATTACTTAATTTATTCTGCTTTAAGTATATCATTAAGAGAAAAGAAATCAGCGGCGCAAATAAACCGGTTTGGTGTAACCTGTAAAGTTTATTAGTTGGCCATTTAGTCTGGCACTGATTATTTTGTTTATGCAGCCGACTTTCTTAGTATCAAAAATATTTGTATTTTTTTGGTACAATTGTTCTTCCTGTATTTCGGTTATGGAAAACAATTTCCCTGCTTGCGGAAAAAATAATTGATAATCGTAACTACTTTCCAGTAATGCATTGGAAGAAATAGCAGCCATGCGAAGTGTATCATTACTTCTGCTAAACCTGAGTGGGTTGCCTTCGTCAAAAAAGAAAGTATCCTTTAATAACGAAGTGCTTTTTATAAAACGTCGTAAGATAATTGTATCGCTTTCAGCATCTGTAAATCCAATCAATGAATAACGTAATTCTGTTTTGGCGCAGGGATATTCACCACAGGCTGATATGATAACTGTAAGAAAAATAATAAAGCAAATAATATAGGTATTGCGCATATACTTGTTGAAAAAATCGAAAATATTAATATTGCTTCAATTGTAGAATCGTTGCTTTCGGGTCAGCCGATTTAAACACCGTATTGCCCGCCACCAGTACATCGGCACCGGCAGCAATAATAGAAGGAGCATTTTCTAAAGTAACACCCCCATCTATTTCAATATGCACTTTCAAATCTCTTTCATCAATCATTTTCTTCAGTTGCTTTATTTTCTCCAGTGTGTAAGGAATGAATTTCTGTCCACCGAAACCGGGATTCACACTCATCATACATACTAAATCAATTTCATGCAGCACATCTGCCAGGTCTGCCACAGGTGTATGCGGGTTGATAGCTACCCCGGCTTTCATACCGAGTGATTTTATCTGTTGAATGTTGCGGTGCAGGTGATGACAGGCTTCTATATGTACGGTTAAATTATCAGCACCTGCATTTTTAAATTGTTCTGTCATTTGCCCGGGATGTTCTATCATCAGGTGTACATCACAAACTTTGTTGGTTGTTTTTCGGATGAATTCAATGATCATCGGGCCGAAACTGATATTGGGAACAAAGCGGCCATCCATTACATCGAGGTGAAACCAATCTGCTTCACTTTCGTTCAGCATTTTACATTCGGCTTCGAGGTTTATAAAGTTAGCAGCAAGTAAGGATGGGGCGATGATTGGCATGGGTATTAATTAAATAGATAAAATTTTTCTTGATTCATCAACAAATTCTTTTGCTGTAGCAGCTAATTCTCTTACCATTCCCATATCAGCATCTTCAAGATCATCATAATCATATCCTTGTCTGCTTCTGAAAATATTTGAATAAAAATGTCCAGGAGATGATGATAAAAGTCCGGTATTTATAAAATGCATTCCAAGCATTTGCTTAATCCCTGAATGTGTTTTTGTAAAAATATTTTTACTATACAGCAAAGCTGATGCAGCATAAAAACAAGCATAATATAGTCTATTCAAAGCAGCAGTTGAAAAGTTGAATTCAATCATTTTTTCTGCTTCCGATAGGGTTCTTATTGCTTTTGCAATTTTAAGTCTGATGATATCTTCTTTTGAGGGGGTATTCATAATGCTATACCATCCTCTTTTATATTTATAAATAAAGCGGTGTTGGGGTATTTTTCATACCAGGTTTTTTTAGATTTTATAAAAGGGGAAATTACCTGTTGTGTTTGAAGTTCGAGTTCATATAGTGGATAACTGATTCTTTTTTCATCAGCGTAAGAAACTATATCTTTTTGTAAAAGAATCAGCAAATCCATATCAGAATCAGATCTGTAATCCCCCCGGGCATGAGAGCCATACAGAATAATTTCTGCGCCAGGTTCCTGAAGCAGAACAAGCCTTTTGATTTCAGATAATATTTGTTGCTTCTCCATAGTTCAAAAGTACACTTATTTCAATTTATCTATCGCCTCTTTTGCTTCTGTAAAAGTTTTATCAAGACCATAAGCCCTCTGATAGTTAAGCCTGGCTTCCTCTTTTTGTCCCATGGCTTCCTGGCATTTGCCTATCCAATAGTATGCATCCGGAAAAGTATTGGAAAGGGTGTTGGCCAGTTGAAATGTTTTTAGTGCCTCATTGATTTTTTTCTGCTCATACAATATCCGGCCTTTTTCAATATATGCATTCATGAAAAATTTATCATGCAGGATGGCCTGTTCAAAAAGTGAAACGGCTTTTGCTTTATCGCCGGTATTGGAAAAATAAATGCCTTTATAATAGTAAGGTTCTGCATGAATTTGTAAAGTATCAATCGTAATAAGCGAATCGCACAGGCGGATAACTTTTACGTTTTTACTTTCGGCATATTTATACGCCAGTTCGTAATTAAGTTCAATGTCAAAAGGAGTAATGCTGTACGCTTTTTCCAGCATGCTTACAGCTTCAGCAGCATTACCTTTTTTATCCAGCAGTTCAGCTTTCATTTTCATTACCACTGTCTCCATCGGGTATTTTTTTAAAATATCATTACAAAGTTGCAGGGCCTCTTCTGTTTTATTCTGAGAATTATAAGAACGAACCAGTGTAACGGCTAATAAAAAACTATTGGGCAGTTCTTTAAGTGCCTGGTTTAAAAATAAAATAGCTGAATCAGGTTTTTTATCCAGCAGCAGATTGCTTAAACCAAAAGCATATTTTTCTTCTTTTTTTAATGACCATGCTTTCTGAAAATCAGCCATTGCCGGTTCGGGTAAATTATTTGTATTGAGTAATAC
>JBKJXQ010000082.1:0-2928 GCA_046716235.1 Chitinophagaceae bacterium | reverse complement strand
TCGCTGTTCGAGATTGTTCACCAACCAATGAACCTACGTAGGCGATGCTGCCAATAGCTTGAGCATCGAAGGCACTCGCTTTAACGGTGACTTGTTGGCCTGATTTAACAGTGTTGATATCTTTGGCATAAATAATCAATTCGGCCCAGACTGTCGACAAGTCAGACACTTCAAATAAGCTGTCTATTTCGCTTACCACCTGTCCTTGACTGACTTTTTTTGAGGTCACTACACCGTCAATGGGTGAGCGGATGTCATAACGCGTCTGACCAGCTCCGCTGGAACTAGTACCTAGCGCGCTTAATTTTTGCTGTACTCGACTGAGGTTGATTTCTGCTTCTTGCAAGTCATTTTGCGCCTGAAGGTAATCTTGTTGAGCAGAGATTTTTTCTTCCCAAAGCTGCTTCTCCCGGGAATAGGTTGTGCGTGCTAGCCCCACTCTTTTCTGTGCGGCCAATAAATCACTACGAATATCTGCAATCAGTTGGCTAGAAACTGTCGCAAGCACCTGCCCCTTACGAACTTTATCGCCTGCATTTGCATTAACCTTTTCGATAATGCCACCTACTCTGGAGACAATTTGCACACTTCTATCAGCATTCAGCTTGATCTCACCTTGAAGTTTCAAAATGCTTTTAATTTTTGCAGGGCCTGCAGTCAGTACTTCAACAGAATTCAACGTCAGCTGTTTATCAGTCATAGATATCCTTCCCTCAACTTGACTGTATGAAAAGCTATAACTTTTGCCGTTATATTGTGAATTAAGATGCACTTCAAAAGAGTGTGGCTCTGCTACGGGTTCCACACTTTTCAGATAATCTTTTTCTTTTGAATAATTAAAAGTTTCGGGCTTTCTACCCAAACGCTCTATGTTGACACTCACTCTAGATAAAGCGGGATCTAAAGGCTTATCATTAAAATATGTATAAATTCTGAATTCTGGAGGTGTATCATCTTCAAAAATAGCGATTTCCACTCCATAGTTCTCTTTAACAAATAACTTACCACCATGTGGCCCCTTTAACGCCTCCTGTGGTTGCTCTGCATGCTGCTTCTCATGATCTTGTGTGGCTTTTTTATCTGAACCTGGCGATTTTTCAAGCATCCCTTCCTCATTTTCTGAATGCGCTTCACCTTCAGAATGCTCTTCATGTTCTTCAGTCATCGCTTGAGGCTTTTCGGCTTTTAATATCAATCCACCTAATACAATGCTTATGATGATGACCAAAATAATGGCGAAAATTTGCCCAGTTTTTTTGCTGCTTTTATTGAAATTTGAACTCATGATTAATTATCCTTAAGGCTTAGTAATTTGATGCTCTATCACCGCACCGAGAGTGCGTTCAATCTCGGCAATAGATTGATGAGCTTCTAAAAGTGCAGTGATATATTGCGATTTAGTTTGGTATAGCGTGCGCTGTGCATCTAGCACATCTAAAAAATTAAACTTGCCTAAACTAAAGCCTCTATTGGCTGCATCGAATGCGCTTTGCGCATTGGGTAAGATGTCATTTTGAAGCGACAGGGTCGCTTGTCTGGCCGCAGTTAATCTTTCGTATTGTGTAGCTAGATTTGTCTGAATTCTGTTTTTTACAACAACCAGTTCGTCTTCGGCTTTAAACTTGCGACTGACGGCTTCTTGAACATTGCCTTGGTTGCGATCAAATACTGGAATTGGAATGGATAAACCAAATAACGCCTGATTAAGCCCGACCTCTTGATTATTCACCATCCCTGCACTAACGGTAATATTAGGCACGGCTCTACTTCGTTCAATCTTAGTCACTGCATCGCGTGCACTGATTTCTTGCCTAGCTATTTTTATGGATGGTGAAGCATCAATTAAAGTCTGTAACTCGCTGAGAGGACTAACTTCAGGAATAATGGTAACTTCACCAATAGCACGTTCAAAACCAGGCTGGATATCACCCCATAATGCACTTAAACGTTTGCGACTATAGTTCAATTGCGTTGTGGCTTGAACTAGCTCAATTCTTACAATCGCTTCGGCAATAGTGGATTTGGTTTGTTCAACAGGAGAACTTTTACCTGCTTTAACACGCTTTGAGGCTACGTCTAATGCAGATTGAGCCACTTCTACCGAAGACTTAGCAAGAATTACCCGTTCTTGCGCAACTAAAACTTCATAAAAAGCCAAGACCACGTTAGCATGAATTTCAGCTTGTTTAGATTCGAGCTCGGCATCTGCTTTATTGTAAAAAGCATCGGCCGCTTCCATCCTAGCTGTCCGCTTATCTCCTAACTCAATCTCTTGATTCAATTGAAGGTAAATTTGACGTGTAGCACTGCGGGTGTCTTGAATAGATGTAGAGACAAAGGGGTTCAGACGAGTAGCTGCCTGAACTTTTGTTCCTCCCAAGGCTTCTCGCTCACGGATTGCAACTGCAATATCAGGATTTGCTTTTAATGCTAATTCAAGCGAATCTGAAAGGGTAAGTTCTCTTGAACCTTGCTGGGCGTCCTCTTGTTGGTCAGCGTCATTAGCCGCTTGCAACGAAGGTGATAATAAAATGAGTGATAAAAACAAATAACATAAACGCATAGAATTCTCCTAAAGATAAGGTAAGAATTCAGCGAGAAAACGCTATTTGCTAAAAGAAATTAGGTGTTAAGACAAAATCTCGCTGAATTAAACAGCGAGATTCCAATTGGGACGTTCTGGTTTTAACGGGATTATTTCAGGGTAACTGTAATGAATATCAACCATTTGCACAGGCTCGATTTGTGCATCGAAATTGGGCAAGTTAACAATCATAGATTTGATACTGCCAAGGTGACAGTAAGGGCAATCGGTATCATTTACTGATTTAGAGCTGTCAGTTGATTTATGTACTATTACATTTTTATTATCAGCATTTTTCAAATCATGCTTATGAATGTGATGACCTATGTGGTTAACCTTAGTAC
>JBKJXQ010000081.1:0-2510 GCA_046716235.1 Chitinophagaceae bacterium | reverse complement strand
GTGAAAAACGCTTTAAACAATATTGAAAAAACCGAATTTGAAGCTACACAAATGGCAGATTTTCAGTCGCAATTTCAGTGGTTTTTAAGCATTTCTTTTGTTTTGTTATTTCTGGATATTTTTCTTTTGGAAAGAAAAACAAGTTGGGTAAACAAATTGAATTTATTTAACGAGAATAAATAAAATATAAAGAGCAAAGTATTTGGAACACGCTCCGTTTCTGGAACAAAAATAACAGTATACTTTGACACTTACATTTAAAAATACAATGAAAAACATAATTTTATATCTGTTATTGCTTTTTTCTTTTGTTGCAAACGCACAACAGAAAGATAGAATATTGCCAAAAGCGAACGAGGAATATGCTGAAAATAAATTTGTAGATGCCGAAGCTAATTATAGAATTTCGGATTCAAAATTTCCTAATAAAGCGACTGCACCTTTCAATTTAGGAAATACTATTTATAAGCAAAAACAATCTTCGGAAGCGAAATTTGCGTATGCTAAAGCATTAAAAAATTCAAAAACAAGACCGCAAAAACACAGAGCGTTTCATAATCTAGGAAATGTTTTCATGAATGAAAAGGATTATACACAAGCGGTTGAGGCCTACAAAAACGCATTGAGGAATGATCCAACAGATGAGGAAACGCGTTATAATTATGCTTTGGCAAAAAAAATGCTGAAAGAAAATCCTCCAAAGGATGATAATAAAAAAGACGATAAAAAGAGCGATAAAGACAAAAAAGACGATAAGAAAGACGGGGAAAAGGATAAAAAAGACAATAAGGATAAAGAAAAGAAAGACGATAAGGGCGATAAAGACAAACAAAATAAAGAGCCTAAACCAAATGAAAATGGAGAGCCAAAACCAGCTCCCGGAGGTATTTCTAAAGAACGTCTAGAAAACCTGTTGAATGCGGTGAATAAAGAAGAAAAGAAGGTACAGGATAAAGTAAACGCCAAAAAAGTACAAGGAAAACCAGTTAAAACGGAGAAAGATTGGTAGTTCAATTAGACAATTTGAAAATGAAAAGATTTATAGTAGTACTAGTTTTAATGGTGTGCAATTTACTGGGTGCTCAAGTACAATTTGAGGCTAGAGTCAGTAAAGCTACGCTAGGAATAAACGAGAGACTTCGTATCGATTTTATGATGAATGTAGATGGAGATAATTTTGTCCAACCGTCTTTTGAAGGATTTAGAATTATTGCCGGGCCAAGCCAGCAAGTAAGTCAGTCTTGGGTGAACGGAAGAAGTTCTTTTGAGAAAATATATTCTTATTTTCTTTTGCCAAATCAAAAAGGGACATTGGTTATCAAGCAAGCCGCAATCGAATACAACGGTCAAATCTATAAAACATCGCCAATAAAAATAAATGTTACCGCCGCAACGGAACAGCCTAGAGATCCAAATGACACCAGTGTTTCAGCAGATGGAAATCTCTATTTAGTTGCCGATATTTCTAAAACAAACCCATATATAAATGAACCCATTACGGTAGTTTATAAATTATATTTTAACAATATCGGAATCACAAATTCTAACGAAGTTAGTAAGCCAAAATACAATGATTTCTGGAGTCAGAATATTGATATAAAACAGTTTGTTGCTGAAGAAGGTATGTTTAAAGGGGAGCAATACCGTTTTATTGTACTTAAAAAAATAGTTTTGTATCCTCAAAAATCAGGAAAACTGGTCATTGAACCATTGTCATTAGATATTGATGTTCAATTGCCGTCGAATCGTCGCGATATGTTTGGTCGAATGGTTGTCACCCAAGGCAGCAAGAGGGTTTCTGCAGGAGCTAAAACCATAAATGTGAAGGCTCTTCCCGAAGCTGGAAAACCGGAAGATTTCTCGGGAGCTGTTGGAAATTTTAATTTCAAAGTAACACCAACAAAAACCAATTTCAAAAATGGAGAAAGGCTGGACGTAGTAGTAAGTGTAACCGGAAAAGGAAATCTGAAATTATTCAGTTTACCAAAACCGATTGCTCCCAATGCGCTGGAAATGTACGAAGCAGTTCATAGCGAAGAGGTCAATACTCCGCTGTCAGGAATGGCTGGAGAAATTTCAGACAGTTATACTATCGTTCCACAGTACAGAGGGAATTACCCGATAAAACCATTAAAATTCACGTATTTTGATTTGGGTTCCAAAACCTATAAAACGCTAAGTTCTCCAGAGATCATGATTAATGTTCTCGATGGTCCTTTGCCTACTGATGCGAGAGCAGCTTCTGATGCGGATGCAAATAAGAATGCAACAGACAAAGTAGAGGAATTTAAATTTATAAAGTTGAAAAGCAACTTTTTGACGATCAATAAGAAGGATTTCTTTGGTTCTACTTTATTTTATGGATTGTTCTTTTTCCCTTTTTTAATGCTGCCTTTAATTGTGTTATTCAAAAAGAAAAAAGAAGCTATTGATGGTGATATTACCGGAAACAGAATTCGAATGAATAATAGATTGGCGAAGAAATATTTATCGGAAGCCAAGAAACAAAT
>JBKJXQ010000080.1:0-6372 GCA_046716235.1 Chitinophagaceae bacterium | reverse complement strand
TGGGAACACCAATTATTAATCAACCACAAGTAGCTATATTGGCTGTTGGAGCCATTAAGAAAAGACCTGTTGTAATAGAAACACCTGCCGGTGACAGCATTGCCATCCGCCACATGATGTATTTAAGTATGAGTTACGATCATCGCATAGTAGATGGAAGTTTGGGAGCTACTTTTTTAACTGCTGTGGCAAAAGAATTGGAGAATTTTAAAAGTGACAGAGAATTTTAGAAATATGTTCTTCTGACGTTCTCACCTCCAAAATATGTATGGTTATTTTTCCGGGTTGGAAGGGTAGCCATATTTTTTTTGGGAGAATTCCATCTTACCTTTCTTTGTTTGGATGATATACATATTATCATATTGCGAATCGCTGAGATCGCCAGGAATACTTTTTTCTCCCGTCAGTTTGTTAACGATATCATCTACTGTATTGGAATGCCCTACAATAAGCACACTACCTTTTTTAATTGCTTTCAACCGACTGATGAACGCATCTAATGAATCTTTGGAAGGGCTGTAATTTTGAATAGCCATTTTGTGAAGAGCTTCACTAAGAGGAGTTGCCGTAGAGATGGTGCGATGATAGTTAGTTGAAAAAATATGCCTGATATTTTTTTTGATAAGTTCATCCCGCAATACAAATGCCCTTACCTGACCGGGTTCAGAAAGCGGAGGATTGGCAGTTGAAAATGCTAAAGAGTCTTTTGTTACAATTGCTTTTTCGCCATGGCGAACTATATAAAAATGCTGGGAGGTACAGGAAACAATCCCTAACACTAAAACCGGTAATAAATATTTCATATCATCATTTTAACAAGGCAAAATTAAACTTCCTTTTCATTCCTGCCGTCTTTTTTGTAAATTAGATGATACAAAACCCAAACAACTATGAAGCAATTATCCGAAACCTGGTTTGCCGAAGGCCGTATTGATTTTGAATTGAAGAAATACACTTTGCTGTCCTACCTGCAGGAAGTAAACAAATATTTTACAGAAAACAAGCTTTATCCGCAACTGTCTGATGTTGTTTTTCACTACAACAACATCGTAGCTTTCCGGGAAAATAAAAAATACCTGCAGGAACATTTTCCTAAAAAACTAAACGGCATTCAATTAGAAAAAATACAGGTGTTGTATCAACAGCTTATTGAAGATGATGAACTGATGGTGGAACTGGAAGAAATCATTCATTATTCCGCCGGAAAAATGAAAACGGCTATTCATAATGGTGCAGAGATATACGAATTCGTAGAAGAAAAAATGTGCATCACTCCTATTGGTATTATTCCATTGGACATACAGGAAGGTTATTTCTTTTTAAGCACCAGCGATACTAAAAACACAAGGATTTATCAATACCGGCTTTCCATTTTTGAGAAGCATGATGAGAAATACAGGAGTATCAAAACTTTTTATCTTGATAACTGGCAACGAAGTATTTCGAATACATACGAACATATAAAGTCCGAACTTATTCGAAACAGGGTTGATTTTCCTAATCCAGCTGTGTATTCTATTGAAACATCATTGACCTTTCCGGTAGATGAAACCTTATTGCCCGTGGCGAAAAGAAGTTTGGTGAAATTTTTGAGTGCAGCGGCTTGACAGCCTCAACCTTAATTATAGTTTGATAATCGGGTACACAGCCATCTCCTCTCCTGCCGGAGAGGAGATGAAGATATTACTCCACTATCTCTAACCCCCACTCTTTTCCTTTCTTTACCGCAGGCACTCCTTCTGTAATCCATTTCGCAGGTTTTTCACCTTTTAATATCCAATCGAAAAATTGCTGCATACGTATCTGATAATCTTTCATGTCTTGTCGTTGCGTAAGACCATGACCTTGTCCGTTGTAATTAAACATCCATACTTTTTTTCCTAACCGACGAAGCCCGGTAAACATTTCAATACCCTGGTACCAGGTAACAGCACCATCAGCATCATTGGCCATGATAACCATGGGAGCAGTTACTTTAGTTAAATGAAATAGCGGAGAATTCTCCAGGTACAGAGGGAGCTTCTCCCAAAGTGTTGCACCAATGCGGCTTTGTGTTTTCTCGTATTGAAACTGTCTTGTTACACCACTTTCCCATCGGATACCACCATAAGCACTTGTCATATTAGCTACCGGTGCACCTGCCCATATGGCTTTAAATAATTTTGTCATCGTTGCTACCTGAGCAGCCTGGTAGCCGCCCCAGCTATGTCCCTGCAATGCCAAGTTGGTGCTGTCTGCCCAACCTTTTTTTACCAATGCCCTTGCGCCACTAACAATATAATCATAAGCATTTTTTCCGGGGTGACCGGTTGTATATTCTATATCCGGCATAAAGATGATATAGCCACGGCTAACAAAGAAAGGAACATTAATAGCACTGCGGATAGGAGCCGGTTCCTTATAATCATACAAATCCTGGCTTAGTTTTTCATAGAAGTAAACAATGGTTGGGTATTTTTTCTTTGAATCAAAGTTTTCAGGTTTGTAAACTATACCTGTTGCTTCCTTACCGTTGTAGGCTTTCCATTTGAAAAGTTCGGCAGTGCCCCAGAGATAGTTCTCCTGATTTGGATTAGTTGTAGTAAGTGAAATAACATTCCCTGATTCTGACGATGAATATAATATGGGAGATTGGGCGAATGCTTCTTCTGTAAACGTAAACCGCTCTGCATCCTTTGCTTTTATCACCTGGCCAATTGCCAAAGGACCGTCTTGCTGAATTGCTTTAAGCATCGCTGAATTTATTGCTGTACCCGAATACATACCGCTCCACAAACCTGCATTCTTATTGTTTTCATTAAAGGAGCGAAAAATGAGCTGTTGATTTTTTTTGATAAATTTTTCTTCCGGATCTGTCTGAATATAACGGTATTGAATTTTTTTATCCCTTCCACTAAAACTTTTCAAAGGACTTACAGTGGATAAAGGATCGACTTTCCAGATATCATACCTGTCATAAATAAAAACAGCTTCGTCATTCTCCTGCCACTTCATCACCCCATAATTATTTGGTTCATCCGGCACATCATTTTCTTCATTGTATAATGGTACTTTTATTGCTGAACTGATATTTTTTGTGGTTGTTCCATCCCAGGTAAAATAATTCCGGGCTTTTCTGTCATACCACATAATATATTTTCCGGTGGAAGATGGATATACCTGTCCATACAAATTTTCCTTTACCAATTTTTTATTCCCGGTATTTACATCAATAGCATAAATATCTTTTTTTGTGTTCCCGGTCCACTGGCTTTCTATTCTTTTGCCAAAATCTGTTACGCCTACAAATGTGTGGCCATCGCCTTCATTCGTTTGCAAAACCTGCGGCATTTCTTTACTGCCTAATTGCTGTATCGTTTTTCTTTCTACATCATATACTGCCAGGAAATTTTCCTGCTGTGCTGCCCGAAGTCTCGCCGGATAATTCTGTACTGTTTGCAGGTAATCATCATTGTAATGCCAGATATCTACTTTGGGATGTTCAAAATCTACCAATGAAGTGTCTTTCGGTGGCTGTATAGGTGCCGTACCAAAAAATAAACGTTTACCGTTTTTACTGAAGTTAAGGTTGCCGTATTCGCTGATGGTCATTCCCAGTTTCATATCAACAGAATTTTTATCTGCTACCAATGAAGCACTATCCATTCCAGGTTTATAATACCAAACTTTATAAAACTTCTGTAAGTCTTTGGGTTTTGCATCCCTTTCAGCTACATAAGCTATCTGGGAACCGTCATCGGTCATGGCAAAATTTTTAAAATCATTTCCGCCATTACTTAACACAAATGAAGTAGCTTTTTTTAAATCATAAAGCAATACAGTTGCTTTACTTAATGAATCTTTGGGGTTCTTTGCCTGTTCTATCAGCAACTTATCGCCTGTTTTGCTAAAATAATATTCTACTACATTCGCAAAAGTTTTTTCCTGCCCCGTTAATAAACTACGAAGCACTAAATCAGTTCCGCTTTCGGTTCCTGTTGCACCGGGTTCATCTCCATCAGCATCTGCCTGGTTAAAGGTTAAGGGTGAATTTTCAATCTCCGCAACATCAACATAATCATCGTTATTCTTCCTTTTCTTTTCTGGTATTGAGCGGATGATCTGTTCCAACGAATCTATGATTCGGTTAAGACTATCTGTAATTTTCTTATTATTTCCTGTTTCTGTGCTCTTGGATTTTGCTGCTTGCTCTGGACTTTTCTCCATTTGATAAGCCATCCATCCGTACGACTTTTGTGGAGTTTTGTAGTTTTTAACTTTAGGTGCTTTCCATATTTCTTCTTTACCCAATTCTATAATAGCTACAGAATCTTTGGGCATATCATCTGGTTTTTTCTTTTTTATTTTAGCTTCCCGTGTTTCTTTGAAAAGAGGCTTTATTTTAAATACTACATAGCGGCTATCTTCTGTAATAACTGCGGTGTATCCTCTTGGAACTGCCTTTTTATATTTTGCATCAGAAGATTGTATCACCAGTTCGTTATCCCCTTCCTGTGGATCAATGGTATAAACTACCCATTTACCATCATTGCTTATCATACGTTCGCCGATATGCTGCCAGCTATCGTAAACAGAATGATCTAATGGCTTTTTCTGGGAGAAGCAGTCAGTGAGGGTCAGTAATAATAACAAAGATAAAAACATCAACTTCATAGCAGTATTTTAAGTTAGTTAAAGATAAAGTGGAATGGCGAAACCTCAGTAGTGTTTGTTACCAGTAATCAATCCATATTGCCATAAACCACTTTTCATTCCTTTGTATTGAAATTTGCAGGCCTTTATATTCATTTTTTGATTTGTAGTAGCTGGTTTGGAGAAATTGATTTTCTTCCATAAAAGATATAAACTGGCCAGAAAATAAAATTTATATAACCGGCGGGAAGAATGTGCAGCCTCTTTGGAAATATTACGATAATTAATATTTTTAAATCCTGCTTGCTGCATAAAGGACTCAAACCGGGCCGGTGTTTCTAAATAATTTACCTGCCAGCCATCAAGCCATTGACGGATTACTGGTTTATCATTATTTACAAAATCAGTAACAAAGCCATCTGCTACTACTAATCTGCCACCCGGTTTTAGCAACCGGTAAGCTTCTTTAATAAATTGTTCCTTATTATCAGCATAGCAGATGCTTTCGCAACCCCATACCACATCAAAGCTATCATCAGGAAAATCAGTAGCACAATAATTCATTGTTTTAAAATCAACTAAGGATTGTATTTCTTTCTTCTTTGCATTAACAGTTGCCAGTTCTACTTGTCTTTCACTTAATGTAATACCGGTGACTTTGCAACCCAATACCGATGCCATAAAAATACTGCTGCCTCCTACTCCGCATCCTGCATCCAATACTTTATCAGTTGATTTTATTACCGCAGCCTCCATCATTACTTCATTCATCCGTAATAATGACTGGGGAAATGATTTCACCTGAGTATCCCAATAACCATAATGAATAGAAAGACTGTTATTAAGATCCCATGAATCCTTATAAGCATTCTCTGTATCCCTGTAGTAGTCGATAATTTTCTGGTGATAATCAGTCGGATGCATTTTCAGTAAGTTTTCTTTCCACTTTTGCCAGCAAGATAATATGTATTGTTAGTGCAACTGCAATGATACCAAAGCCAACAAAAAACCATTTACTTAAAAACTGGTTTTCTTTATATACAATAAAAGCGAGGATGATACCATAGACAGGCTCAAGGTTATAAGTAAGATTAACAGTAAAGGCGGAGAGTTTTTTCAATGCATTAGAGGAGAGTTGAAAAGCAATAACAGAACAAAGCCATGACAGCATTAATAGCCATCCAAAATTCTCCCAACTAGGTATAAAACTATCTGTTGGAAATTTTTGTAAGTAAAAAGGCAATAAAACAGAAAGTACTAAAAAACCACCGGTCTGTTGCCATGCCAGCATGGTTTCCACATTTATTCGTTTTAAAAACTCCCTGTTATAAATTGGGAAAAGTGATGCCAGCATAGCTGAAATAATGCCTATGATAATTCCTGTTTTATACTGTGCGTCAAAATGAAAGATGATATAAATACCGAGGAGAGTAATTAAGCCCAATAATAATTCAAGCAGGTTTATTCTTTTTTTTAAAATTAATGGCTCGAACAAAGCAGTAAAGAATCCTATTGATGAAAAGCAAACTAATGCTACGGAAATATTGGAATACTTGATAGAACCATAGAATGTAAGCCAATGCATGGTAGCAATAAAACCCACTGCTGTAATTTTTAAAATATCGATGAAACTAATTCGCTGTAGCTTTTTCATCAACCCAAATAAAATCCACATGGTAACAGCGGTAAGCAATAATCTGTACCATACAATCATACCTACATATAATGTAATAAGACTAC
>JBKJXQ010000079.1:0-2893 GCA_046716235.1 Chitinophagaceae bacterium | reverse complement strand
AATGTGTATTATAAAAATTCTGGTTAGCAGTAATAAGGTCTTTGTAATAATCTTTTGCCCAGAAAGCTGCATCTGTATTATCCGCCAGATTCAATGATGCATTAAGTGTTTTCAAAACATCTCTTCTTAGCGGCTCCCGGTTACTTACTAAATCGGCAAGCAACTTTTGTAATTCTTCCGCCTTTTCAGGCAAGCTGTTCGCCATTGTTTGTATAAGATCAGCCACCCTTGTCACTTGATTTCTTACCGGAGTAATAAATTTTCCCCATGCTGATGCCCTGCTTTCTTTTACATGTAGTTTAGCATTTTCGGCTATTGTATCGAGCTCTTCTTCATCCGCCAGCATGTTGGCAATAATCCATTGCTTCAATTTTTTTATCCCATCCCATTCTCTTTCCCATTCAAGTCGTTCCGGTGGTTTATATCTTTCATGGCTACCGGAAGTAGAATGACCTTGCGGTTGTGTAATTTCCTCAACATGAAAAAGAACAGGGGTATGGGTTTCCCGTGCCAGCCGGATACCTTCTTCAAATATTTCACACATGCCCGCATAATCCCAGCCTTTTACTTTGTAAATATTTATGCCATTTGTATCATCCGTTTTTTGCATGCCACTTAATGCTTCTGAGACGGAGGCCTTAATGGTTTGATATTTTTTAGGAACAGAAATACCATACCCGTCATCCCATACAAACACAGCAAGGGGAATTTGTAATACACCCGCCGCATTGATGGCTTCCCAAAAATGCCCTTCGCTGGTGGAAGCATCTCCAATGGTGGCAAAGCAAACTTCATTACCCTCATTCGACAAATTTTTGAATGCCTGAAGTTGT
Organism: Chitinophagaceae bacterium; assembly: GCA_046716235.1. GTDB lineage: Bacteria > Bacteroidota > Bacteroidia > Chitinophagales > Chitinophagaceae > JJ008. The sequence goes on along the minus strand of JBKJXQ010000079.1, from coordinate 2,060 downwards.
TCAATATGTCGAAATGCTTTTGAAGCATACGCTAATCCAATAGCTCTGGGCATTTGCCCGGCTGTGGGGGCTATATCACTGGAAATATTTTTGAGATGGGCCAGATTAAGCCAATCACCATTTTCGTCCACCATTTTAGTAGCGAAATGGCAATTCATTTGCCGGCCTGCACTGAAAGGTTCATTGTTAATATCCGGGTCAGCATATAATTGTGCAAAAATTTGTTCGGCAGTTGTAAGTCCGGAAGCAAACATAAATGTCTGGTCACGATAATAACCACTTCTAAAATCACCGGGTTGAAAAAATTTGGCCATGGCTACCTGCGCCAATTCTTTACCGTCTCCAAAAATGCCAAATTTTGCTTTTCCACCCAATACCTCTTTACGGCCTAATAAACTGGTTTCCCGGCTTATACATACTATCCGAAAATCATTCAGCACCTCATCCCTGAACCTGTCAAAGGATAATTGTGCTGCATCGGTGATTATCTCCGGACTGGCATTTTCCATTCAGCAAAAATAAGGATATTGATATTCTAACGATTTTTTTCGAAAAAGCAATGAACACCCTGCAACCCTTCTATGTAATTTGTAATCTTTTCCTTAAATTTGAACTCCATTAAAAGTCCTCCTTAATTATGAAAAAAACATTTCTTACCCTTTTTTCATCAGCTCTCCTTACATTTTCGTATTCGCAAACCGTGCATGAAAATCATCAACATGATAATGCAACTACGGCTACCATTGTTGCCGATGATGTATTGAAATTAAAGGAAACCGCACATGATTTTTCTCAGATACCGCAGGGCAAACCGGTTTATTATTCATTTGAAATAACAAATGTTGGAAAAACTGAAATGAAACTTGACAATGTGCAGGCAAGTTGTGGATGTACAACACCTGAATGGAGCCGTGATCCTATTGCAGCTGGTGCCACTGCACAAATCAGGGTGGGTTACAATGCAGCTGCGCAAGGCCCTTTTGAAAAAACAATTACTATAACTTATAATACCAATCAATCAAAACAAATAATCATTAAAGGCACCGTGTGGAAAGCTCCTGAAGGTTCTGCACCGGCCAATTCATCTATCGATTTATTAAAAAAACAATCCTTTTAAAATTTTTAACAATGAAAAAATTATTTTTACTTGCTACAGCATTTGTATTTACCATCGGCATTTATGCACAGCCTAAACCTGATGAAGTAATAAAAATGAATACGGAAAAACATGATTTTGGAAAAATAAAAGCCGGAACGCCGGTTAATTATGCTTTTGAAATTAAAAATACCAGCGATCATCCTATTGTTGTAGAAAATAGCTGGGCGAGTTGTGGATGTACTACTCCTGAAAAAATTGTTGACCCTATCATGCCCGGTAAAACCGCATTACTGAAAGTACAGTACAATGCTGCAGCGGTTTCCCCTTTTACTAAAGACGTATTTATTAAGCTGGCTGGCATCGAGCAGACTAAAACTGTACAAATTACCGGTGAAGTGCTGAGTGCAGAAGCTTATGAGGAATATTTAAAAAATAAAGCGAAAGGAAAAAATTAATCCGCTACATTCTTTTAAATCCCTTTCACATTCTGTGAAGGGATTTTTTATTTTTTATTAATCCTGAAGCAGGATGGGGAAAAAATTCCCGACAAAGGAAAGGAGAATTGTGGAAGTACACGAAATAAAAAGAACGATATTATTTAGTAACGTAATATGGATATTAAATTTTCATTCCGTTAATAGTAATTGTCCACATTTACTGGTTGAAATTATTCAAACAGAGTAAAATAATCTTAGGACTATATTCTGGCATACATTTTATTCATCTTTTGAAAACAATTGCTATGCAACATACTCCTACCAATGCAACAGAACTGGAAGTGGCCAGTGAAACCACTATTACTTTTCATTCCTTCATGTTGGGTTCTTATAACCAGGCTAAAAAGCAGCTGGAAGATGGAGTATGCTTTATTAAGGAAGAGTTTTCATTTATGTACGACAAAACAAGCATTTGTCTGAACAGGATGGCACTACCTGTAAATAATTTTCTAAAAGATCTTACA
>JBKJXQ010000078.1:0-3365 GCA_046716235.1 Chitinophagaceae bacterium | reverse complement strand
CTTGAACACCGGCCACTGGAAAGAATGATTATCCTTGTTGGAGGCCTGATGTTCTTCTGGATTATTGAAGGTGCCCTTCCGTTGTTTTCACTTCAGTATAAAAAAAATAAACTACGACATGGAGGGGTAAATTTTATTTTCACTGTTTTACATGTTGTTCTTCATACAGGTCTTGCTGTTTTTATTGTTCAATTATCTGACTGGTGTTTGCGGAATGGTTTTGGCCTCGTAAACTGGTTTAATTCGGGTATAGTAATGACGATAATAATTGGTGTGTTGGCTCTTGATTTTAGCAGCTGGCTGGTACACCTTGTAATGCATAAAGTTCCTTTACTCTGGCGGTTTCATCTTATTCATCATAGTGATATGACGGTAGATGTTACTACAGGCTTACGGCATCATCCCGGTGATAGTTTGTTGCGGGGGCTTTTTTTTATTCTGTTTATTTTTATTTCCGGCGCACCCATGTATAGTGTGATGATCTATCAGACATTGGTGGTGGTTTCCACGGCCTTCACCCATGCCAACATCAGCCTTCCTCAAAAACTGGATACCGCCTTAAGTTATTTTATTATTTCTCCTAACATGCACAAAGTACATCACCACTGGAAACAACCTTATACTGATACAAACTATGGTGCAGTATTTTCTTTCTGGGACCGGGTGCTGGGAACGTTTGGTGCATTGGCTACAAAAGATATCCGCTACGGCCTCGATAAATACTACCCCGGCGAAAAAGATGAAGATGTTATTTTGCTGATGAAAAAACCTTTTCAAAAATTAGATTCATAAATTATCAGAAGTACAACTTCTGATTAACTTTGCTACTTATCAATCTTGTTCCGGCTGATTTTTATTAGTTTATTATTTTATCATTCAAATGAATCTAAAAAAATATCCTTCTGTTATTGCCATGATTCCGGCACGATATGCTGCCACCAGGTTTCCTGGTAAGCTGATGGAGATGCTCGGCAAGAAAACAGTTATCCGGCATACGTATGAAGCCACTGTTGCTACAGGTTTATTTGATGAAGTAATTGTTGTTACCGATAGTTCTATCATCTTTGACGAAATAGCCGCAGCAGGTGGCGATGTTGTGATGAGCCTGTATGAACATGAAAGCGGAACCGACCGTATTGCAGAGGCTGCCGTAAATATGGAGGCAGATATTATTATAAATGTGCAGGGCGATACGCCTTTTGTTAAAAAAGCCCCGCTGGAGAAACTATTAGCGCAGTTCAATGATGACTCCGTACAGGTGGCTTCCATGATGCAGGTGCTGCACAAACAGGAAGAAATTAATAACCCCAACTTTGTAAAAGTAGCAGTGGATAAAAACATGAATGCACTCTTCTTCAGCCGCAGTGTTATTCCTTATCCCAGGGATAAAAGTGTAGCTGTTACTTACTATGAACATATCGGTGTGTATGCTTTTCGCAAAAAAGCATTGCTTGATTTTACACTGTGGCCTGTTACCCCCCTGGAAGCCATTGAAAAAATTGAATGTCTGCGTTATCTCGAACATGGCGTTCCTCTCCGTATGGTTGTTGTTGACTATATGGGTGTGGAAATAGACACCCCCGAAGATTTAAATAAAGCCGCAAAGCTGTTATAAAACGAATGATACAGGCCTCGCAATGCTTTGATGTGTATTACTTATTTTCAGATTGGTTCAGAATAGACCTGATAGCAATTTATAGTTTACTATCTTTCTTATCTAAACCAAGATTGCTATATGAATAAAAATAAACTGCTTAGCTGGAGCGTTGTAGCTGCGCTTGCCGGTTTCATTTTCGGTTTTGATACCGTAGTTATTTCCGGAGCCAACCTGCCGATTAAAGAATTATGGCATACTTCTCCATTATTTCATGGGTTTTTTATTATGTCGATGGCTTTGTGGGGAACCGTTGTGGGTGCTATGTTTGGCGGCATCCCCACTGAAAAGTACGGACGTAAAAAAGTGCTTTTCTGGATTGGAATATTTTTTGCCGTATCTGCATTCGGCTCTGCTTTTGCACAAGATCCTTATACGTTTTCATTTTTCCGTTTTATCGGCGGCCTTGGAATTGGTGTTTCCTCTGTAGTAGCTCCCACTTATATTTCAGAAATTTCAACTTCGAAAATAAGAGGAAGACTTGTGGCTATGTACCAGTTCAATATTGTGTTTGGAATATTGATTGCCTTTCTTTCTAATTATTTTTTACAGGGTGTTGGCGGTGCTGATGATTGGCGGTGGATGCTGGGAGTACTGGCTATTCCATCTATTATTTACACAGTGATGGTGATGAAGATTCCGGAAAGCCCCAGGTGGTTGATCACTAAAAAAAATGATACGGTGGCCGCAAAGAAAATATTGGCAGAAATGGGCATTACCAATACTGAAGCAGAAGTAGCTTCTATTATCGCCAGTAATACGCATAGTGAAATAGCAGGAGTAAGCACTTCTTTTTTCAATAAAAAATACAGGAGGGTTATTTACCTGGCCTTTCTCATTGCTTTTTTTAACCAGCTTTCGGGTATCAATTTTATTCTTTATTATGCTCCGGAAATTTTAGAGAAAGCCGGTCTCGCAGCTAAAGAATCTTTGTTCAATTCAATAGCTATTGGCGGCACCAATTTGATTTTCACTTTTGTTGGCCTTTATCTTATTGACAGGTTGGGACGAAAAACATTGTTAATCATTGGATCATTGGGCTATATACTTAGTCTTGGTTTAGTAGCCTGGTCATTTTATTCTCATGCCAGCCCCGCTTTTTTATTAACCTCCCTGTTGATTTTTATCGCTTCGCATGCCATCGGGCAAGGTGCAGTTATATGGGTGTTTATTGCCGAAATATTTCCAAACAAAGTGCGGGCCATGGGCCAATCGTTTGGTGCCAGTGTACATTGGATATTTGCTGCACTGATTACGTTAATCACCCCTCTTTTTTTAGATTCAAAAAATGGAATTTTTAAAGATAATCCGTGGCCAATCTTCGCCTTTTTTGCAGCGATGATGTTGTTGCAGCTTATATGGGTGCTTACAAAAGTTCCGGAAACAAAAAATGTATCACTGGAGGAGTTGGAAAAGAAGCTGATTACAGAATAAATATTGCCTAAAAGATTTGTCATGAAATTTCTTATCGCATCTGTTTATATGACTTTATCCGTTTTGTATCGAACTATTCATCTCCGGTGGAAAAAGTAATATTTCATCTTTAAAAAACTGGACCATACAATCAGGTAAGAAATCATTTCCTGCATTACTAATAATTGATGACTTTCGTGATATAATCATCAGCGACAAAATATATGAAATTCAGAAATTTTAAAATGGTAGGCTATGTGGTGTATGGCCGTGGCAGTTTCAACCAGTTAGACGAAAT
>JBKJXQ010000077.1:0-3109 GCA_046716235.1 Chitinophagaceae bacterium | reverse complement strand
CAGCATGTAACAACCGACTTATCTGTTACCAGTAATGCCACTGATGGTATTAGAGACTGGGAGCTTATAGATAATCACCAGGTACGTTTAAAAGCCAGCCGACTGCCGGATGGCACTCCAAGAATTTACACCATTGCTGTTTCTGCAATTGATGAAGCGGGTAATAAAACAACCAGAAGAACCAGTATTGCTGTTTCTAAAACAATGACGGCAGGAGTAGGAAAATAGTAAGTTTCTTCCTCACACAATTTTCTGACAATAACAATGCTGTTTTATAAAAAAATTTATTACCGGGCTAAAAATAGTCCGGTAATTTTTTTATGTGACTTGGATGCCTGCTAAAAATTGCAGATCCGACCTTCAGTACCGGGGTAATTGAAAAGTAAAAGGTTCGTATATTCGGGAATACCTGCGTTTTTATTAATCCTAATTAACAGTAAAGCTTTACTTCTTTTAATAATATAAACGAAGAAGAATAAATCTATAATAAACAAACAAAATTGAAAATGCAAAATCTTGAAAATAGAAATATAGAAATTTATCGATGCTAAAAATGTAATACAGAAATTACTTTGGAGAACCCTATTATTCAATTGGAAGGACTCTTGAATTATGTTTATTAACCCTGACACTAAGGAAGAAGAATTTGAAATTATTAAAGGCGAAGAAATAATATGTCTTTGTAAAACTTGTGGCAGCTATTTTAATATGAAAGGGTTAGAAAAAATCTTGCAATATATTCCAATACCAGGGCAAGAAATCAGAAATTAAGCCTATAGCTAACAAAAGTATTCTTTCCTTATAAGTCTTCTAAACTTAACAATTCATCTCCGATATTTTCAAAGCAAATACTTTCCGTTTTACATTAACCTACTTATGTTGTTCCTCGATATTAAAATACAATCTGTCGTCAGGGTTTATAATTACTGACGGGGATAAAAAAACCCTCCGATAGAAATCGGAGGGAACAACTAAAACACTAGCTAAATGCTAAGTGGCTTCATCGGAACGAACTGTCTTTAAACAACCTTGTCATACTTCGATAAACTCAGTATGACAAGGTTGACAATTATATCAATCGGGTTTCTTGCCTTCTAAAAATGTGTTGATGGTACTTATTTGCGCCTGGTTATTTTCACCGGTTTTTACTTCGTAGTTGCTGTAGAAGTTCTCCACCTGGGTATTGTTGGTATGCAATTCCATATTGCGGCGGATATAGGCCGGCACGGTTTCAAACTCATTATTGGGGTCAGCAGCGTTAACGTTGAATGACAAGTTGCGCAACTTGTGCAATCTCTCCGCCGCCCTACGATTTTGTTCTTCGGTTTCGTCCTGCATTGCAGGGTCTTCAACCTCGGGAAACAAAGGTGTTTGAGCCTGGTAGGCCAATGGCATATCCGCCGCTGGAATGTCATCCCTTTCTACCAGTTGCATTTGCAAATCGAGGAGTTCGTCCTGTTCAATGCGGGCAACAGATGGCAGCGGGACCGGTTCTTCGGCAGAAGTTTTTGAGGTATAGACCTCTGTTTTAGATTCTGTATAGATATTGGACGGTCTGGCCAGGTAACCTCCCGATGCTGCAGGCACCAGAGTATTACTATCTTTTATGCTGTTAATGATCTCAGCACTTTCTTCTTTTGTTGGGGAAACGGATTGAGATTGTTTAGCTGAAAGTATACTTTCATTTTCTTTAGCAGTTGACATTTTGCCAACAGTAATTTCACTATCCTTTTCATTAGTAAAATTACCAGGTAGATTTACAATTTGTTGTGCTGATGTTATGTTTTCCCCGGCCTGTAATTCCCAATGTATAATGGCTGACTCTTCTTCTTGCTTAATATCTGTTATATCAAATAGCGGAGCTTCCATTACCGGTATTTCTTCTACCAGTTTTGGTGCCCACCTGTCTTCAGCAATGATAACAACCGGTGTTTCTTCTTCCGGCATTTTTATCCCTGTGGCTATTACCAGCTCTGGTTTTATACTGTGCATAGCTGGCTTTTCTTCCTCTCTTGTTGCCAAAAGCATTACTATTTTTTCTTCTGGTTTGGGTTCTTCTTTCTTTACTACTGGTTTGGCAAAAGGATTTTTATGTTCAAAGCCGGTAGCGATTAAAGTAATACCAATTTTATCGCCCAATGAACTATCATAGCCCATACCTAGTATAACATCAGAATTTTCACCGGCATGACTCAATAAATAATTCTGTATTACTTCTACTTCATCCATGGTAAACTCATGTTCACCCTGTGCAGAATTAATATTAATAAGAATCCACTTGGCTCCTTCAATATCATTATCATTTAACAATGGAGAATTCAATGCTTCTTCAATTGCTTTTTGTGCACGGTTTTCACCTGCAGCTTCAGCATTACCAAGAATAGCTACACCACCATTGCGCATTACAGTACATACATCGGCAAAGTCAACATTGATCTGACCGGTGCTGTTTATAACATCCGTAATACATTTAGCAGCGGTTGCTAATACATTGTCTGCTTTTTCAAATGCTTCCCGCATTTTTAAATTACCAAACTGGTGACGTAGTTTATCATTACTGATAACAAGCAATGTATCTACATATTGTTTTAATGTATTGATACCTTCTTCGGCCTGTAGCTGACGTTTTTTCCCTTCATAGGCAAATGGTGTGGTAACGATACCCACTGTAAGAATGCCCAGGTCTTTACAAATTTTAGCAATTATAGGTGCACCCCCGGTACCAGTGCCGCCGCCCATACCGGCTGTAATGAATGCCATCTTTGTATTTACTTCAAGAATACTTTTGAGTTCGCCCAAAGATTCTTCTGTAGCCTGGCGGCCAATATCAGGATTGGCCCCTGCACCCAAACCTTGTGTAAGGTGTGGCCCCAGTTGTACACGATTAGGTATAGCACTATTGGCTAATGCCTGCGCATCAGTATTACATATAATAAAATTGACACCGTCAATTTGCTGACTAAACATGTGGTTCACTGCATTACCACCACCACCACCTACACCTATCACTTTCAGAATGGACGATTTTTCTTTGGGCAGATCAAAATGAATCATATCTAGGATTTTTAAATTGAATAAATAGTTAATAATAGTTGCCAGATATCAGATG
>JBKJXQ010000076.1:0-2751 GCA_046716235.1 Chitinophagaceae bacterium | reverse complement strand
ATGCTTGCCTGGCAAGAGAAATTTGGAAATAAATAATGAGAAGTCGTTAAAAAGATAAAGCCCGGAAGACGGTTCGAAATTAAACATTATTTCTTTCCGAACTCGGGACTTTTGGACTTAAAGCTTTACATTAAGTCCTATCATAAAATTTGTTCCCGCCATCGGAAAATAATAATTTTCTGTTGTTGTTGTTCCGGCCGAAAAATAGCTAAAGGTATATCCATTAGGCTCATATTTCCTGTTGAAAATATTATTTACATGTACTATAATATTTACCTCTTTCAGCCATTGTTTTTTGATAGTGTAAATTGCTCTTATATCCTGCACATAAAAAGAAGGAAGTACACGGCTGTTATTTTCAGTGTTATCAAGATATTGTTTGCTCACATATTTACTCAATAAACTCAACTCAGTATTTTTAAGGGGTAAAAAATTAATACTTGCTGCGGATACAATGGCCGGAGAATAGGCGATAGCTGTTTTTTTAAAGCTATTTGTTTTTTGTCCACCATTATCATAGTCATCGATATACTCTGCAAAGTCAAGCACTCTATTATTACTCAGTGTAAAGTTTCCTGCTACATTCATCCAGGCGGTAATTTTAGCAGAACCTTCCAGCTCCAAACCAGTTCGATAGCTTTTAGCAATATTTGTCCTGGTATAAGCCCCTACATCATTTATTTTACCCGTAAGCACCAGTTGGTTTTTATAATTCATATAGAAAAAAGTGGCAGACCAGCTGGCAGCCGCATTATTTTTTTCAACACCCAGTTCTATATCATGCAACTGTTCTGGTTTTGGTAATTGCGCAGTGCCTGTTTCAAAATCTTCCCGGTTAGGCTCTTTATTAGCTACAGAATATGATAAAAAACTTTTCCAGCCATTATGGGAATAGCTGATTCCTGCTTTTGGATTAATAAAATTATAACGGCTGCTGATTGTTACCGTTGGATTATCTCTGAAACCATCAATATTATACTTTACATGGCGGTATTGCATATCTGCAAAAAGATTCCAGTTAGTTTGTAATTGCTGTTGCCATTTTACATAAGTAGTTACATCGTTCTTTACGGGAGTAAAATTATACCATCTATAATCATTATCAGGCAAGCCCCCTTTTGCCGCCCATTTTAATTTACCATAATGCTGTCCATCATATTTGGTAATAGCACCACCAAAGCTCAACTGTGTTTGGTTCTTTTTATATTGTAACGAAAATATATTTCCATAAAAATTATTATCCAGCCATAGTTGACGGATAAAATCTGACTTAGTTATAATAGTGTTCCCATATACAGGATTGGGTAATCCATACGAACTATATTCCCTGTCAGCTTTATACTGTTCATAAAAACCTTTTCCCTTTGTAAGAAAAGCAGCGGTATTAAAAGATAAATAATTAGTGAACTGGTGATTAAAAAATAACTGGTAATGATCCTGTTTGTAATCGTCAATTTCATTGTTGTAAGGTTCACCAGGTTTTTCTGTTCCTGCGTAGTTAATTGTACGGTTACCGGCTTTCAGGTCTGCTTCGGCAATACCATACCATGCCTGGTAAGTTTTTTCTTTTCCCGAAAGAATATTTAACCGCAAAGAAGATTTGGCGGCAATATAAGCGGTTGAAAGATAAAATGATTTCAGCCTGGAGCTTGCCCTGTCTATAAATCCATCACTGCTGATCTGCGAAAGACGGATGTCAGTAGTAAAATGTCCATCTAATAAGCCTGTGCCAGCTTTTATGGTGTTCTTCCACATGTTGAATGAACCAATACTATTGTTGAATTCTGCATACGCATCTTTGTTTACTTCATTGGTGCTGATGTTGATGCTGCCACCAAATGCCCCTGCGCCATTGGATGAAGTACCCACACCTCTTTGTATTTGAATGCTGCCGGTAGAAGAAATAAGATCAGGAAGGTCCACAAAAAAAGTTCCCTGGCTTTCAGCATCATTATAAGGAATGCCATTCAATGTTACATTCACTCTGGTAGCATCTGAACCCCGAATCCGGATGCCTGTGTAACCTATACCATTACCTGCATCAGCATTAATAACAACTGATGGCGTTTGGTTTAGCAAAAATGGAATATCCTGCCCCAGGTTGGCCTTGGCTATTTGCTTTTTTGATAAGTTTGTTTTCGAAAATGGAGCATTGTCGGCGGCCCGTATGGCCCGAACTTCGACTGGGGATAACAGGTAAAAACTGTCATTAATTGATTCTTTTGTTTCATGCTTAGTTGAAATGGTTTGTGCAAACCCATAGCTGCATAGCATAAATGAAATGACGGAAAATACAATCCTCTTCATTTTTTAAAATTTAATAGTTAAAAAATAAGAGGGAAACGCTGTTGGAGAAAAGGCGATTTAACGCTATCCTTCCCTACGCAGGCATTACCCTGACCAGGTTTACGGGTATAATCTCAGATTGTTTTTGTCATGCTGAGCCTGGCAAAGCAGACAAAAAACAAACACCCCGGGAACACTGAAAAATTATAGCCCTTTATTTCAAAGGCTAAGAGCTGATGCAAAAATAGGGAATAAATTATTTTAAAACCCTTGTAACATTTCTACGCCATACTTCGTATTACTTCAAAACCATCAATTATGAAGAAAATAATGTTTAGTTTATTATTAATTGTCACCGGATGTACCTTACTGGCTCAGGAAAAAATAAATGATGCCAATGCCGAAAAAAGAAGTGTAAGCAGCTTTCATGGTATAGAAGTAGCTACCGGGATAAAACTTATGCTC